>CABQHF010000232.1 GCA_902463905.1 uncultured Faecalibacterium sp.
GAGAACTACAAGATCGAGCACATGGCGGATCTGGCCGACGAGACCGAGTTCAGCTTCTTCCAGCAGGGCGAGTATGTCGATATGTGCATCGGACCCCACCTGACCTACACCAAGGCACTGAAGGCCTTCAAGATCACCCAGCAGTCCGGCGCTTACTGGAAAAACGACAAGGAAAACAAGATGCTGACCCGTATCAACGGCGTGGCCTTCCACAATCAGGAGGAGCTGGACGCCTGGGAGAAGGAGCAGCAGGAGGCCCGTGAGCGTGATCACCGCAAGATCGGCAAGGAGATGGGCCTGTTCATGACCGACGACCTGGTGGGCCGCGGCCTGCCCATGTTCCTGCCCGCAGGCTACACCGTCTGGCAGGAGCTGGAGAACTATATCAAGGCCAAGGAGCGTGCACGCGGCTACCTGCACGTCATGACCCCCTGCATCGGCACCGTGAACCTGTACAAGACTTCCGGCCACTGGGATCACTACCGTGAGAACATGTTCCCCGCCATGGAGATGGAGGGCGAGAGCTACGTCCTGCGCCCGATGAACTGCCCCCACCACATGATGATCTACGCAAATCATCCCCACTCCTACCGTGACCTGCCCATGCGCATCGGCGAGATCGCCCACGATTTCCGTTACGAGTCCTCCGGCACCCTGAAGGGCATCGAGCGCGGCCGTCACTTCTGCCAGAACGACGCCCATCTGTTCTGCACCCCGGAGCAGATCAAGAGCGAAGTGGCCGATGTGTGCAACCTGATCTTTGAGACCTACAAGGACTTCAACATCACCGATTACCGCTGCGTGCTGAGCCTGCGCGACCCCGCCGACAAGAAGAAGTACCACGACGATGACGCCATGTGGAACCACGCCGAGAACGCTCTGCGTGAGGTGCTGACCGAGCTGGGCATCCACTTCACCGAGGAGATCGGCGAGGCTGCCTTCTACGGCCCGAAGCTGGACGTGAACGTCAAGCCCGCCGTGGGTGCCGAGTACACTCTGTCCACCTGCCAGCTGGACTTCTGCCTGCCCGCCAAGTTCCACCTGACCTATGTGGACAAGGACGGCACCGAAAAGACCCCTGTGGTGCTGCACCGCGCGATCCTGGGCTCTCTGGACCGCTTCATGGCTTACCTGATCGAGGAGACCAAGGGCAAGTTCCCCACCTGGCTGGCTCCTGTGCAGGTCAAGGTGCTGCCCGTGTCCGAAAAGACCCTGGACTACGCTCAGGATGTTACTGAGAAGCTGGTGGAGGCCGGTGTCCGTGTGGCACTGGACGACGACAACCAGAAGATCGGCTACAAGATCCGTGCCGCACAGCAGGTGGACCGTGTGCCCTACATGCTGGTGCTGGGTGCCAAGGAAGCCGAGGCCGGCAACATCTCCGTGCGTGACCGTAAGGGCGAGACCACCACGATGGAGCTGGATGCCTTCATCGCCAAGGTGACCGACGAGATTAAGAACCGCACCTACAACGCCTGATAAAAGCGCATAACAAAGCAGAGGCCCCTGTTCCAACCGGAACAGGGGCCTCTGCTGCATTTATCGGAGAAAAATAGGAGAACGTCAGGCGGTCTCGCTCTGGGTGCGCTGCACGCTCTTTACGGCCAGTGCCTTGGCGGGCTTCATCAGCAGCACGCACACGCCGTTGAAGGCCAGCGAGCCGAGGATGTAGGTGGCAAAGAACAGCGGCAGGTTGGCCGCGAAGGTCTCGGCGTCGATGCAGGCCACCGTGAGGTAGGCAAAGCCCACATTGTTGAGCACCTTGGGGGCGTAGGGGTGCAGGATGATCAGCACGAACAGCACGACGGCCAGCGGGATGAGGAAGCCGAAAAAGCTGCCCAGCACCGGGGTGAGGAAGGTGATGGCCAGCAGGGCGATCACGGTGAACACCATGCCCACCAGGCCGCCCAGCTCCACCGAGACGAAACGGTCCTTGATGTCGCCCTCCATGGTGAACAGCATGATGTTGCTGAGGAAGATGAGCCAGCTGTACTCAAAGCCCACCACATGCAGGATAGAGTTGACGATGAGGATCCAGACCAGCAGCATCAGGCGGAAGTAGAGCAGGAAACGCTTGGTAACGGCTTCGTTCATGAGAATATCCCTCTTTCTTGATGATCGGAAAGTGTTTCTTGACAAGCAAAACTGGAAATTGACAGGTAAAACTTGCACTTAATGAAGCAAGTATACACGAAAGTGAAGCTGAAAACAAGACTTTGGCAAGAATAAATTGCATATTTTGGAAATTTACGCTTGCGAAACTGTGCGCGGCCCTGCAGAACGGCCTGCGGCAGCCCCTTTGCACTTGCTCCGGAAGTGCAAAGGGAGTATAATAAAAGCGTGGAATTCCCACCGCGCAGGCGGTGTTTGCGAAACAGAGGAGGAACTTGTTATGAACAAACCGGTACTGGTCGTGATGGCGGCCGGCATGGGCAGCCGTTACGGCGGCATGAAGCAGATCGACCCCGTGGGCCCCAACGGCCAGGTCATCGTGGATTATTCGCTCTACGACGCCCGCCGCGCAGGCTTTGAGACCGTGATCTTTGTCATCAAGCATGAGATCGAGGATGCCTTTAAGGCCGCCATCGGGGACCGTGTGTCCAAGGCCATGAACGTGAAGTACGCTTTCCAGCAGCTGGAAGAGCTGCCCGCAGGCTACACCGTGCCGGAAGGCCGGGTCAAGCCCTGGGGCACCTGCCACGCCGTGCTGGCCGCCAAGGACCTCATCGACGGCCCCTTTGCGGTGATCAACGCCGATGACTACTACGGCCCCGAGGCGTTCCGGGTGATGTACGATTACCTGTCCACCCACGAGGACGGCAGCTATTACGACTACTGCATGGTGAGCTACCTGCTCCGCAACACGGTGTCGGAGAACGGCAGCGTGGCCCGCGGCGTATGCGTGACCAACCCGGACGGCACCCTGCACAGCGTGACCGAGCGCACCCGCATCGAGCCCTATGCAGACGGCGTGCACTACACCGAGGACGGCGGCGCAAGCTGGACCGACCTGCCGGGTGATACCCTCGTCAGCATGAATCTGTGGGGCTTTGGCAAGAGCTTCCTGGACGAGGCCGAGAACCGCTTTGCCGCATGGCTGGACGCAAATTTGCCGACCAACCCGCTCAAGTGTGAGTATTTCCTGCCGCTGGTGGTCACCGAACTGATCGAGGAAGGCAAGGCAAAAATCCAGGTGCTGCGCAGCACCGACAAGTGGTACGGCGTGACCTACCGCGAGGATAAGCCGCTGGTGGTGGAGGCCATTGCCCGCAAGACCGCCGAGGGCCAGT
>CABQHF010000233.1 GCA_902463905.1 uncultured Faecalibacterium sp.
GGCTTTTCCTCCTGCGGCATCCTCTTTTCGGGCGGCACACAGGTGTCCGGGCAGACCATCTACACCGCCGAGGACAGAGATATTCGCGGTGCAGAGCAGGACTACAAGAAGCTGGAAAAGGAACTGGACAAGAAAATCAAGCGCACTCCGCAAGACCATCCGGGCTACAACGAGTATCAATACCATCTTGACCCCATCGAGCATGACCCATGGCAGCTCACATCTTTCCTGACTACCCTGTATGATGATTACACCCGGTCAGAGGTGCAGGGCAAGCTGAAGGAAATCTTCAAAAAGCAATATAAGCTAACGACATGGGTGGAGGTGCAGATACGGTACAAAACCGTGTGGGTCATCAGTCCGGCTGGAATCCCGGTTCCTACGCAAGTGCCGTATGAATACAAGATTTTTCACACCAAGCTGGAAAACAAAGGTCTGGAGGTCGTTATCCGCGAAGAACTGACCGAAGATCAGTGGAAGCGGTACGAGATTTTTCAGGATACGCTGGGTGGTCGGCCATACCTGTTCAACGGTGGATTGCCGCCCGGTGGCTCAGATGGCTCCGGCACACCCGGCATCGACTATACCGTTCCTGCGGAAGCACTGACTGACAGCGAGTTTGCGGCCATCTACGAGGAAGCAAAGAAATACGTTGGCACACCCTACGTTTGGGGCGGTTCCACCCCGGAAACGGGCTTTGACTGCTCCGGCTACGTCTGCTGGGTCTACAATCAGAACGGCTACGATGTTGGCCGTACCACTGCCAACGGCCTATGGAACAAGTGTCAGCACATTTCCGAAGCAGAAGCGAAACCCGGTGATCTGGTTTTCTTCAAGGGAACGTATGACACCCCCGGCATGAGCCATACCGGGATTTATCTCGGCAACGGCATGATGGTGTCCGCTGGCGACCCCATCAAATACGCAAATATCCACTCGTCCTACTGGGAGAAGCATCTCGCAGGATTTGGACGGCTTTCAAAATGAAATGGAGGGTTTACTATGAGCGAAAAACTGGAAAAACTGCGCGCAATGCTCGAAAAAGAGAAAGATCGGCGCATCAAGCTGAACAACCGCATCGAGATTCTGGAACGGAGGATTCAGGAGGCCGAAGCCGCCGAAGTGAACGAGATGGTGCGCACCGCCAAGGTCACACCGGAGCAGCTGGCTGCACTGTTACGGCAGTCCGCCACTTCCACCCCGAACCCGGCTGCTTTGGCCGCTGTGGGCGCAACTTTCGACAAGGAGGATGATTCGGATGAAGTTTAAGAGATTTGGCGCACTGCTGGTGTCGGCGGTGCTGTGCATCGGCATGGCAGCTCCCGCTTTCGCCTTTGAGGGCGATTCCACCCCGGTGGAACAGCCTGTTCTGCCGGAAATCGTGGAGGAAGATACTGTTACCATCACGGATGAGGAATCCGGCGCACTGACCCCGGAGGGCAATCTGACGCTGGTGGACGACTACTACACCAATTATTCGGACGGTTCCGGCCAGCAGTTCATTACGCTTGTCAGCAAGTCGGGTGCGACTTTTTATCTGGTCATTGACCGAAACAGCAAAGGGGCGCAGACCGTCCACTTTATGAATCTGGTGGACGAAGCAGACCTTTTGGCTCTGATGGAAGAAGATGCTGCCGATGCTTATACCGCTGAAAAAGAAGCTGCGGCAAAAGCTGAACAGGACAAGCTGAAAGCCGAGGAAGAAGCCAAGAAAGCCGCAGAAGAAGCAGAGAAAGCGGCGAACGCACCCAAAGAAAACAAGGTCACAAAGTATGCTGCGGCGTTTCTCGGTGTCATTGCCCTGATCGCACTGGCGGCTGGCGGCGGTTTCTATTTCTTCATCCAGCAGAAGAACAAGAAGCAGGCTGAAAAAGAAGCCATTGACCCGGATGCAGACTATACAGAGGATAAGGGCAGCTTTGAGATTCCCCCGGAGGATGATTCCGATGAAAACACTTCTGAGGAACAGGACGTGACACCCATCTGATTTTAAGGCGGCGTTCTGCCGCCTACATATCGAATCCGAAACAGATTGGAGGGATTGTTTATCGCAAAATTGATCGTGACCGAAAAACCATCCGTTGCCATATCTTACGCCAAAATTTTAGGTGTGCATGGGCGGCAGGATGGCTACCTTGAGGGCAACGGCTATCTTGTAAGTTGGTGTGTCGGGCATCTGGTGGAACTTGCGCCGCCCAGTGCCTACGGGGAGCAGTATGTAAAGTGGAACATTGCAGACTTGCCCATCCTGCCGGAGAAATGGCAGTATCTGGTGTCTGCCAGCACCAAAAAACAGTTTGGCATCCTGAAAAAACTCATGCATCGGGCAGACGTTAATACTGTGGTGAACAGTTGTGACGCAGGACGTGAGGGCGAACTGATCTTCCGGCTGGTGTATGAGCAGGCCGGATGCAAAAAGCCTGTTTCCCGGCTGTGGCTGTCCAGCATGGAGGATTCCGCTGTCCGGGCGGGCTTTGCAAATCTGAAACCGTCAACAGAATATGATGCGCTATATCAGGCTGCACTCTGCCGGGAACGTGCCGATTGGATGGTCGGCATCAACTGTTCCCGGCTTTTTTCCTGCCTGTATGGTCGGCCTTTGGCGGTGGGCAGAGTAATGACCCCGACACTCGCCATGACGGTGGAGCGCGAAGCCGCCATTGCCGCCTTTGTGCCGAAAAAATTCTACACGGTGGCTCTGGAACTGACCAGCGGTTTTGTGGCATCCAGCCGCCGCATTTCTGAAAAAGCGGCAGCTGAAAAGCTGCTTGCGGGGTGCAGAGAGGAGATGGTGTCCACGATCCAGAAAATCACGCGCAAGGAAAAGGCCGAAAATCCGCCGCCGCTTTATGACCTCACCACGCTCCAGCGCGATGCCAACCGCCTGTTGGGATACAGTGCGCAGCAGACGTTGGACTATGTGCAGTCGCTTTATGAAAAACAGCTCACCACCTATCCGCGCACCGATAGCTGCTATATTGCTGACGAGGATGAGGAAATGCTGGAAGAGCTGGCCGAGGAATTGGAAGATTTTCTCGGCTTTGTCAGCGAGGATGCCGACGATGATGTTCCCCGGACGCGGCGCACCGTCAATCGGCAGAAAGTCACCGACCACCACGCTATCCTGCCTACTCGTAGTATGCTGCAAGCCGATTTGGATGCTCTGCCCAAGGGCGAACGGAACATTTTGAAGCTGATTATCGCCAGAACCTTGATGGCAGTCAGCAAACCTTTCCGGTATCTGGAAACTCTGCTCACCACCGAATG
>CABQHF010000234.1 GCA_902463905.1 uncultured Faecalibacterium sp.
AGCGGTCGTTGGGCAGCACGCCGATGCTGCTGTTGACCTGCACGGTAAAGTGCTCGGCATTGGCCGGGTCAAAGCCTGCAGCGGTGAGGGCGGCGTCCAGAGCGGCATTGGCAGCTTCCACGCTGTCGTAACCGGCAGCCTTGGCGTCGGCCTCGGTGGTGGCGGCACGGCTGAACCAGGTGTCAATGGTGGGGTCCAGCATGGGGATGACTTCCTGTGCCGTGAGCACAGCACCGCAGACGCTGCAGTGGCTGCCCTCGGTCAGGCCGTCGCTGGTCTCGGTGGGAGCCACAGCGGCATCCACGACCGGTGTATGCGGTGCCAGCTCCTCGATATCCTTCGTATTCCGGGTCTTGCCGCACTTCTTGCAGATCTCGCCAGTCTTGCCCTTCTGCGTGCAGGTGGATGCCACCGTGAAGGAGTCGTACTTATGGGTGCAGGTAAGCTGCTTGATGGTGGTGCCGATCAGGTCGGTGACCTGCTTATTCAGGTCATCCACCTTGCCCGTCACGGCATCGTTGACCTTACCGCCGATCTTATCACTGACCCAGTCGCCCAGCTTACCGGGCAGGAACTTGTGCACGGTATCGGACACCTTGTTGTCCACGATATCACCGGCGCTTGCACCCAGCTTGTTGACCTGATCCGAGACCAGATTCGTCACGCCGGGCAGCAGGTCTTTCTGCAGGCCGTCCATGATTTTCTCGGTCGGCCAGCCGCCGTTCACGCGCTTCTGTGCATTGGAGGCTGCATTTTCCGCAATCTTGCGCACCTGGTTCATGAAGGTCGGGTCATTCACCAGCTGGTTTCTGACCTCCGCACGGACTTCGTCCATGGTGGCGGCACCCAGCTTGGTCTTGAGGAGCTTTGCGTAGGTCTCGTCCTTCATGAGCTCATCCACGGCCAAGTTCATGGCGTCATTCACCAGAGAACCGGTCAGGGCATTCCATTTTTTATCATTATCTTCATACCCTTCACCCGTCTTACTGGTATCCACAACGTCCTTTACCAGCTGCAGCACCATATCACTGATGACCTGCGTATTATCCGTTGTCTTTTTCTTGTCATCCGACACACCGATGTTATAGATTGCATCGTACACGGTGTTGTGCAGGATCTGCTTGATGCCCGCCTGCGGGGCCTTGCTGCCCTGTACGTCGCCTGCCAGCTTGTCCACCACATTGGTGATGGTGTCCTGCGACAGGAAGCTGTCGTTCAGGCTGCTCTTCAGGTCGGCCACGGTATTGTCCAGCGGCTTCAGGGCCTCGTTCAGATCCTTCTCGCTGATGGTCACTTCGGTACTAAGATTGCCCACACTGATCTTGATACCCGACAGCTCCGACTTCACGGTGCTGGAGATCTGATCCAGCGCATCAAGGGCTTCTTCCTTGGTCTTGGCATTCTTGACGGCTTCCTGTGCATTTGCCAGAGCCTTGTTGATGACTGCATCAACATACTCATCTGCCGTCTTGCCGTCCAGCTTGACGTTGTTCAGGGCCGTCTTGGTTTCCGTATCAACACGCGCATCCTTGTCGGCCACTGTAAACTCTTTGCGTGCGCCATGGCAGTAATCACAGTAGCTCTCGTAGGTAATGGGCACACCAAAAGCTTGTGCCGTTACCGTGTAGTTTGTATACTTATGCGGCAGGGGGTTGCCGTCGGCACCAAAGTTGGGCAGGTTGCAGGTGTCGGTCGCAGTGCAGCCCTCACGGGTGCAGTGTGCCGTCTTGGTCTGCTGCTGACAGGCGGGCTGGTTGTCGTTCACATACTTGCCCCAAGCGTGGCCCAGAGCCGGATGCTCTTTTGCATAGGTCTCATCAAAGTTCTTCTGGCCGCAGCCATCCCGTTTGCAGACCTGATACCGCTGGCCAGGGGTGGTGCAGGTGGGAGCTTCAATCACCCACTCTGCGCCCTCAAAATCATGGCCCCGGGCTACCATATCCTCGCTATTGGTATCCTCTTCCAAAATTTCGCCGCACACAGTGCATTTTTTGATGCGCTTTCCGTTTTCGGTACAGGTAGGAGCCGCAAGGACCTCCCACTCACCAGGGGCGTGTGCTTCCTTGGCTTTGATCACCTTGGTCTCGTTGCAGCCATCACGACGGCAGGTAAAGGTCTTTGTCTGGCAAGGCTTCAGCGCAGCGATCGCTTCTTCGTCAAAGTCGTGACCCAGGGCATTACCCACGGGCAGGACCTTGGTATCATTACACTCCAGCGGCACTTCCACCTTGATTCCATACTTTGTCGGATCATATCCCCCGACATCTTTGATCAGGTAGTTCTCTTTGTGGTTGCAACGGTATTTCACCTGTTTTGCTTCGGTGCAGGTTGCTTCCGAGACAGTCTCTTCCACGATCGTATACACATGCTCATGCTTCGAGATGTATTTCTGCGAATTCTTGCGGATCTCTTCCTCAACCTTACCGATTCCCTTGTTGATAAGATCCTTGACCCATTTATCCGGGTCCCATTTCATCAGACTTGCTTCGTCCGGGTCCACTGCCCAGTCCTCAGACAGTTCCGGCAGAGCAGCGGCCTCGTCAGCCTCCGTGTCGGTTTCCTGCTGCTCGGTCTGAGCTGCAGGGGTCTGCACCTCGTCGGCGTCCGCCGCTAGCACGGGAGCCGCCGTGGACAGGGCAAGGCCAACGGCCAGCACCAGAGCGGCCGCACGTTTGCCCAGTTTGTTGATTTTTCTCACGTTCCATCCTCCTTTAATTGTTGCAGGGTGTCAGGCTTTGCCTGCCGCCCCTGAAAACAGACACATTCACACTTTATGTCTATCACAATTCTAACAAAATTGCAACACAAATCAAGCCAAAAGGCAATATTGCGTCCAGAATTTACAATTTTGGACGGGATTTAACCGGCACTGCCCGCGCCGTGCTCCGCAAAGGGGCGGCCTGCGGCCTGCCAGGCGGCGCACAGCAGCTCCTTTTGGGCCTTTGGCAGATGCTTGAGGGCATATTCCCGGCGCAGGGCGGCACAGCGGTCGGCACAGCGCTCCAGATAGGCAAAGCCCTCGGCCCCGTGGGCGCGGGTGTAGCGCGCGCCCCTACCGCTGCGGTGGGCCCGCAGGCGGGCGGCGGGGTCGTTGGTCCAACCGGTGTACAGCTGGCCGCCGGTACAGCGCACCATATACACAAAGGCGGCCTTAGGCCGCGCCGTGCGGTCAGATGCGGCCATTGTTGCGCAGCACCTGACGGCAGGCGGCAATGGCCGTCTCCTTATCCTTGGCCGTGATGAGGAAGCGGCT
>CABQHF010000235.1 GCA_902463905.1 uncultured Faecalibacterium sp.
ATTTGAAAAGAGAGATTCATGGAACGTTAGGAGAACACCAATGAAACAAAAAGTTATGGATGCTATGCAGAGCTTCTCCAAAGCTCTGATGGGTCCCGTTCTGTTCCTGCCCATTGCGGGTATGCTTCAGGCGATTTCTTCGGTCATGAGCAACACGGCACTGGTGACAGAGGGCGGTGTTGTCTGGACCCTTGGCAAATTCATCAATGGCGGCGTTGGCGCAGTCATTGGCAATCTGGGGATCCTGTTCTGCGTGGGCATTGCAATGAGCCTTGCCAAAAAGCGCAAGGCAGACGCGGCATTTCTGGCACTGGTCAGCTATCTGGTCTGGCTGGCAGCAAATGCCCGCTGGCTGGATGTAGCAGGGCTGACCATTGCCGGTGATACGGCGGGTGCCTTGTACGGCACCGGTCAGACCATCTGCCTCGGCTACCACGTTACCGACATGGGCGTATTTCTGGGCATGATCCTTGGCGTGGTAGTGGCACTGGTCCACAACCGTTTCATCGACACCGAGTTTGAAGGTGCTATGGCGATGTACGGCAACAGCAAGTTCGTCTTTGTGGTGCTGCTGCCCATCGTTCTGGTCATGGCGGTAGTGGCAAGCTATGTCTGGCCTGTGGCCGCGGCGGGCATCAACGCCCTGACCGGTGTCATGGCAAGCGCAGGCGCCTTCGGCGTGTTCCTGTACGGCTTCCTGAACCGTGTGCTGATCCCCACGGGTCTGCATCATCTGGTCTGGTCGCCGTTCCTCTACTCTGCACTGGGCGACAGCATGATCATCGGCGGCGAGCAGATCGTCGGTGCAAAGCCTGTGTTCCTTGCCCTGCTCAGTGACCCCAGCGTTGCAACGATGCGGGATTCCGCACGTTTTCTGACCTACGGTCTGATGAAGACCTTCGGCGTGATCGGTGTGGCCATGGCCTTCATCTCCACCGCCAAAAAGGAGAAGAAGGCTGCCACCAAGGCACAGATCATCCCGGCGACCCTTACCGCCTGTCTGGTGGGCGTGACCGAGCCGCTGGAATTCACCTTCCTGTTTGCAGCCCCTGCGCTGTGGCTGGTCTACTCCCTGCTGGACGGTCTGTTCCAGATGATCGTTTACCTTGTGGGCATCCGGGTCTGCGCCACCAACGGCATCATTGATTTTCTGGTGCTGAACCTGCCCGCAGGCATCGGCCGTACCCACTGGCCGCTGTATGTGCTGGTCGGTCTAGTTGAGATCGTGGTGATGTACGTCGTTTTCCGCTTCCTCATCGTGAAGATGAACCTCAAGACCCCCGGTCGTGAGGACGGCGAGGAGGTCACCGATCTTGCCGCGAATGCTGCTGCCGTCAAGCAGCAGATCCGCAGCGGTGCATCCGAAAAGACCGCCGCCAATGCAGACGATGCACAGACCGCAGCCCATATCGTGGAAGGACTGGGCGGTGCAGAGAACATTCTGAACACCGACAACTGCATGACCCGCCTGCGGGTACAGGTCAAGGATGCCGCTCTGGTCAAGGACAAGGAGTGGTTCAAGCCCACCGGCTCCGCAGGTCTTGTGGTAAAGGGCAACAACATCCAGATCATTTATGGCCCCAAAGTGGGAAAGATGCGTGCCATCGTAGACAGCTACCTTGGCCGCGCAGAATAAGATATCCGCTTTAATTTGTTATACAAAAATATTATAATATAGGAGGCTTACCTTATGAAAACGTTCAAACTGGTCATCGCCGGCGGCGGCAGCACTTACACTCCTGGCATCGTCAAGAGTCTGCTGGTGCAGAAGGATCACTTCAAGCTGAATGAGCTGGTGCTCTACGATAACAACGCAGAGCGTCAGGAGGCTGTGGGTGTCATCGTCCGCCATGTGGTGGAGATGTTCGACCCGGAGCTGAAGCTGACTCTGACCACCGACCCGGAAGTGGCCATGACCGATGCCGACTTCATCTTTGCTCAGATGCGCGTCGGCCTGTACGCTATGCGTGAGAAGGATGAGAAGATCCCTCTGAAGTACGGTGTTGTCGGTCAGGAGACCTGCGGCCCCGGCGGTCTGGCTTACGGCCTGCGCACCATCTACCCCATGGTGGAGCTGATCGATTACTGCGAGAAGTACGCAAAGCCCACCTACTGGATCGTCAACTACTCCAACCCCGCTGCCATCGTGGCAAAGGCTACCTTCCGTCTGCGCCCGAAGGCTCGTATCCTGAACATCTGCGATATGCCTGTCGCCATCGAGCGTAACATGGCGGAGATCCTGGAGTGCGACCGTCATGATCTGGAAGTGGACTACTTTGGCCTGAACCACTTCGGCTGGTTCACCAAGGTGCGTCTGAACGGCGAGGATGTGACCGAGAAGCTCAAGAGCTATGTGGCAGAGCACGGCTATATGCCCCAGAACGCCAAGAGCGATGTGCTGCACAGCGATCCGTCCTGGCTGCACACCTACGCAAACGCCAAGAACATCTGCTCCGCTTTCCACGATTACCTGCCCAACACCTATATGCAGTATTACCTGCTGGGCGATGAAGTTGTAAAGTCCAGCGACCCCAACCACACCCGTGCCAACGAGGTCATGGAAGGCCGCGAAAAGCGCATCTTTGATGCTGTGGCTGATTACCGTGCCGGTAAGGATGTGGATCTGACCAAGTTCTTCGGCGGTGTGCACGGCGAGTTCATCGTGGACGTTGCCATGAGCCTTGCCTTCGATCTCCGCAAGCGTTATCTGGTCATGGTGGAGAACAACGGTGCTGTGGAGAACCTGCCCTCCGACGCAATGGTGGAAGTCCCGGCTTACATCACCGACCGTGGTCCGGAACCCGTACGCGTGGGTGAGATCCCGACTTTCTACAAGGGCCTGATCGAGCAGCAGGAGGCTGTGGAAAAGCTGATCGTGGATGCCGCTGTGGAACACTCCTACGAGAAGGCACTGATGGCCTTTACCCTGTCCAAGACCGTGCCCAGCCTGCTGGTCGCAAAGAAGATCCTGGATGATATGATCGTTGCCAACAAGGCTTACTGGCCGGAGCTGCACTGATAAGCCCTTCGTCGGCGGCAGATGCCACCCGACCAATATTATAAACCGATGAAAGCCTCCCCAACATTCCTTCCGAAAAGGATGTCGGGGAGGCTTTTCGTTCTGTCTTTTACGCCTTTGCTCACTGATTCAGCCATGCGACTTCTGTCGATATTACATGTGAACATCACGCTGGTTCGTGTATACGGTACAACAAAGCATGGCATCGCAATACGAAAAT
>CABQHF010000236.1 GCA_902463905.1 uncultured Faecalibacterium sp.
CCATGCCGGCGCTGATGGAGCCGCCGGGGCTGTTGATATACAGGCTGATGTCCTTGTCCGGGTCCTGCCCTTCCAGATACAGCAGCTGGGCCACGACCAGGCTGGCGGAGGTGTCGTTGACGTCCTCGCTCAGAACAATGATGCGGTCATTCAGCAGACGGGAAAAAATATCGTACGAACGCTCGCCATGTGCCGACTGTTCCACGACATAAGGAACAAAACTCATAAAGTTCGCCTCCCAAAAAAACGGAATATAGTATTTGCAAAATTGACCGATACGGGTCCCCTGTAAAGTTCAGCCGTATCGGTCAATTTTTACAACCTTTGATTTGCAGATGCACGGCAGCCCGTGCACTTTAAAGGTGCAGACGCGGATTACTCAGCGTCTGCAGCCTTCTCGGCCTCAGCAGCCTTCTCCACGATGTTGGCGTGGCTCTTGATGAAGTCGATCGCCTTGGTCACGGCCAGGTCGTTCTTCAGGTCGTCCATGTTGACGACGTCACGCACCTGCTTCTCCTCCATCTTGTACTGGTCAGCAATGCGCTTGATCTCAGCATCGACGTCCTCATCGGAAGCGACGATGTTCTCGGCAGCAGCAACAGCCTCCAGAGCCAGACGGATCTTGACCTGCTTCTCAGCCTGAGGCATGAAGGAAGCGCGGAACTGCTCCATGGTCTGGCCCATATACTTCAGGTAGTCTTCCAGGCGCAGGCCCTGCTGCTCCACACGGAAAGCGAAGTCGTTGACCATCTCGTCCATACGGGCATCGTACATAGCCTGGGGGATCTCGCCCTCCATGCTCTCAATGACCTGATCGACCAGAGCATTCTCAACAGCCAGGTCGTCCTGCTTGTCCAGCTGCTCCTGATTGTTCTTGCGGATGGAAGCCTTGAACTCGTCCAGCGTGTCGTACTCGGAGCAGTCCTTAGCCAGCTCGTCGTCCAGAGCGGGCAGTTCCTTATACTTGACCTCGTGCAGCTTGATCTTGAAGACAGCTGCCTTGCCGGCCAGCTCTGCAGCCTGGTACTCGGTCGGGAAGGTGACGTTCACATCGAACTCTTCGCCAGCGGAGTGGCCCACGATCTGATCCTCGAAGCCGGGGATGAAGCTGCCGCTGCCCAGAGTCAGGCTGTAGTGCTCAGCCTTGCCGCCCTCGAATGCGACACCGTCCACAAAGCCCTCGAAGTCGATATCCACGATATCGCCGTTCTCGGCAGCACCCTCACGGGTCAGCTCACGGGCGTTGCGCTCCTGCACACGCTTCAGCTCAGCGTCCACAGCCTCGTCGGTGACAGTATGGACAGTCTTTTCCACGGTCAGACCATTGTAGCTGCCGACCTTGATTTCGGGCTTGACAGCGACCTTGACGGTCAGGGTGACGCCCTCGATCTCGTTAGCGGTATCAACGCTGACTTCCGGACGGCCGACCGGCTCCACGTTTGCTTCCTTGACAGCAGCCTCGAAAGCCTCGGGGAACAGTTCGTTGATGGCATCATAGGTAAAGACATCAGCGCCGTACATCTTCTCGATCAGAGAACGGGGAGCCTTGCCCTTGCGGAAGCCGGGCACAGCATACTTCTTGCCTTCCTTCTTGAAAACATCGGCGACAGCCTTCTTGAAGGTCTCTGCGTCGATGGAGAACTGCAGTTCAGCCATGCTCTTTTCGAGCTTTTCACACTTGATGAGATTCATTTGTTTTTCCTCCACTCAAAAATTCTATTGCATCGGGCAGGAAGTTTTTGCCCTGAGCAACCGCGCACTGCGTCCTGGATCAGCTTGCTTTTGCAATATGCGGGGACGCGCGCGCTCAATTGGGTGCAACAATCGCGTCAAAACTTATTATAGCACGCTCTTGACACAATTGCCAGCCCAAATTGTTAATTTTTATCGGTTTTGCCCGCTCAAAACGGCTCAATTGATGCGATACGGGCAGAAATGCAGCCCGTCGGCGCTCACCAGCTTGTAGCGGATGCCGTCCACATCGCCCTGCACCGCGTAGCGGATGGCGTTGCCGTGCAGGTGGCCGTAGTAGCAGGTGCGGATGCCGTATTCCTTCAGCGTGGCCACGATCTCCGGGGCACTGGTGCCGGTGTACACCGGCGGATAATGCAGAAACACCAGTTTTTCCAGCCCCGGTTCGGCGGCGTCCAGGCTCATGCGCAGACGGCCGATCTCGCGGTTCATCACCTTTTCGTCGTGCGGCTCCCCCACATCGAACAGCCAGCCCCGCGTGCCGCAGATGGCATAGCCCTCCACGGAGTAGGAGTTGTTGTGCAGGATGTGCAGCGTGTCAAAGCCCTCTGCCTTGAGGTAGGCGTTCATCTTGTTGGCGGTGGACCACCAGTAATCGTGGTTGCCCTTCATGATGATTTTCTGCCCCGGCAGGCCCTGCAGGAACGCAAAGTCCCGGCGGGTATCGGTCAGGCGCATGGCCCAGCTGATATCGCCCGCCAGCACGATGGTGTCCTCCGGCCGGACGAGTCTGCGCCAGTTTTTTTCCAGGCGCTCCACATAGTCGTTCCAGCCCGGAAAAATATCCATCGGCTTGGAAGCGCCCAGAGAAAGATGGGGATCGCCAAGCACAAAAAGTGCCATGTTGTTACTCCTGTTCTAAATGTGCAGCAGGGGTGTTCATGCCTGATAGCCCAGTGCCACCTCGGCGATCTGCGGCGGATCGATCACAGTGTCAAAACGCTCCGCCTTCTGGCGCAACGCTGCCAGGCTGGCCGGTGCGGCATGGCCGGTGGCAGCTTCCAGCTGCTGCATTGCTTCAAAATCATTTTCCGGTGCGGTGCGGCCCAGGGCCTCCAGCACACTGCGCGGAAACTTGAAAGGCGACGCAGTGGACAGCACGACCATGGGCACTCCGCTGCGCTTTTTCTGCGCTGCCACATGGAAGGCCACCGCCGTATGGGTGTCGCACAGGTAGCCGTCCTTCTCGTAACGGGCACGGATCTCCCCTGCCACTTCTGCCTCGCTGCTCCAGCCGCAGGCAAAATTTTCCTGGATGGCAGCCAGCGTCTCCGGACGCACGGTGTAGCTGCCGTTCTCGGCCAGGCTCTTCATCAGGCCGGCCACCTCGGTGTCGCTGCCGGTGACATGATACAGCAGACGCTCCAGATTGGAGGACACCAGAATGTCCATGCTGGGCGAAGTGGTCTTGAAGAACTCGCGCTTTGCCGTATAAGTACCGGTGGTGAGGAAGTCGGTCAGGACGTTGTTCTCATTGGAGGCACAGA
>CABQHF010000237.1 GCA_902463905.1 uncultured Faecalibacterium sp.
AGCGGTGGAAGGCACTGGCCAGATCAATGACAAAGCGGTTGATGCGGCTGGGGTCATACTTCTCGGCTGCCATGACGATCTCCTGCGGGAAGGCTGCCAGCATCCGGATCAGGTCCATCTCGCTGGGCTCAGTGAGCAGGGTGGCGTCCACCTGCTCGGCACCGGCAAACTGCACGCCCTCGCTCTCCATCTTCTTCAGGATGGAGCAGATGCGGGCATGGGCATACTGCACATAGTACACCGGGTTGTCGTTGTCGGTCTTGACGGCCTGGTCCAGGTCAAAGTCGATGCCGCTGCCGGCGTCGTGCATATTGAACAGGAAGCGTGCACTGTCGATGGGCACCTCTTCCAGCAGGTCGGTCAGGGTGATGGCATTGCCGGTGCGCTTGGACATCCGCACGGGCTGGCCGTCCCGCATCAGGTTGACCATCTGCATCAGCACCACGTCCAGATCCTCGCCGTGCAGGCCGATGGCGTCCATGGCGCCCTTCATACGGGCCACATGGCCGTGGTGGTCGGCACCCCACACATCAATAGCCTTGGCAAAGCCACGGGTGGCCAGCTTGTTATAGTGGTATGCGATATCGGCGGCAAAATAGGTGGGGATGCCGTTGGCGCGGACGAGCACCTCGTCCTTGGCTTCCTCTTCGGTGCCGTCCTCGGTCTTTTTCTTGTTCACGGTGCCGTACTTGGCAGCGTACTGGGCGCTGCGGTACATGATGGCACCGTCCTCGGCCTTGTAGCAGGCACCCAGTTCCAGCAGCTTGTCCACCACGGCCATCACCGCGCCGGACTCGTGCAGGGTGCTCTCATGGAACCACACATCATAGTCGATGCGGTACTTGCCCAGATCGCGCTTGAGGGCGGCGATGTTCTTGGGCAGAGCGTAGGCCACCAGAGCGTCCTTCAGCTGTGCAAAGGCATCGCTGGCAAACAGGGCCTCTTCGTCCATGCCCTGACAAGCGGCAACGTACTTGTCGCCGTTGATCTCTGCGAATTCACCGGCCAGCACCTTGATGTCGCCGCCCTGATAGCACTCGGCGGGCAGCGGATAGGCCGCCTCGCCGCAGTACTTCTGCAGGTAGCGCACAGCCAGGCTCTTGCCGAACTTCTGGATCTGGTTGCCTGCATCGTTGATGTAGAACTCGCGGGTCACATCGTAGCCGGACCAGTCCAGCACAGCGGCCAGACAGTCGCCCAGTGCGCCGCCGCGGGCGTTGCCCATGTGCATGGGGCCGGTGGGGTTGGCGGAAACGAACTCCACGTTATACTTGGCACCCTTGCCGTGGTCGGTGCGGCCATACTCCTTGTTGGCGCAGGCACCCAGCACCACACCTGCCCAGAAGGACTGGGACAGGAACAGGTTGATGAAGCCGGGGCCGGCCACTTCCACCTTGGCAAACACGCTGCCGGTCAGGTCCGGCAGATGGGCCAGCAGGGCATCCGCGATCATCTTGGGGGCCTTGCGCCAGGTGCGGGCACCGGCCATGGCCAGGTTGGAGGCGATGTCGCCGTTCTTCACGTCGGCAGGGATCTCCACGATAAAGTTGGGCAGCTCGGCTTCCGGCAGGGTGCCGTCGGCCATGGCAGCCTTGGCGGCAGCGGTCAGCAGAGCACGCGCCTCGTCCAGCGCAGCCTGACGGGGATTGTAGTTCTGATAAGTCTTTTCAAATTCAGTCATTGGTCGGATTCCTTTCACAGTGTTGGCGGATTCAGTTCACATGGGTCACGGTCACTTCCAGGCGGTTGCGGCTCACAAGGTCGGCGCTGTTGGCGTCCAGCAGATAGGCGAACCGCACCGTGCCGCCCTTTTCGGTCAGTTCGTTCACGATCTCGTCGGCGGTCACGCCCAGGGTCATGGAACCGTAGCCCGTCTCGTAGTGGCACAGGTTGCGCTTGCCTTTTTCGATCTGCAGCTGGGTGCCCACCCCGCCGTTCTTGCCAAACCGCAGCATGACCACTCGGCTGCCGTCCACCGCGATCTTCAGCGTGGTGGTGCAGCCCTCGTAACCGGTGGTCTCGGTCTCTTTATAGGTAATATAGTAGCTGCTGCCCTTCTGCACGAACTGGCCGCGGGTCATCAGCTCCACAAACTCTTCTTTTTCCTCTTCCGCAGTCGGCTCGTCCATGCGCTGTTCGATCCGGCTCTTGATGCGGATGATATAATCTTCCTTCAGCGGTTTACTCACGTTGATATCCCTTATCAATATTTGTCAATGGCGATCTGCTCCACCGGGCCGCCCTTGTACTCGCCCAGGAACAGATCTGCCGTCTGCACAAAGCTGTCCGGCACATCGCTGACGTAGAAGTGCGCCTGGCCCTCTTTGTCCTGCGATGCCCGCAGGCCCCGCTCCGAGAGGATCCGCTCCAGATGGTGGGCTGCCGTCTTGGCCGGATCCACCAGCGTGACCGATTGACCCATGAACTCGCCGATCATGGTCTTGAGCAGCGGGTAGTGGGTGCAGCCCAGGATCAGGGTATCCACCCCGGCCTCCCGCACCTCGGTCAGGTACTGGGCGATGACCAGACGGGTGACCTGCTGCTTTTCGTCCTCGCTGTGATCCACATAACCGGCTTCCACCAACGGCACGAACAGCGGGCAGGGCCGGGCGGTGATCTCCACCCCCGGCACCAGCTGGCGTAGCAGCTTCTCGTAGCTGCGGGAGCGGATGGTGGCCGCCGTGCCGATGACACCGATGCGGCGGTTGCGTGTAGCAAAGGCAGCCTCCCGCGCGGCGGCATCCACCACGCCCAGATAGGGCACCGGCAGCTGCGCCGCCTCGCTGGCCGGGTAGGTGCTGGACACCGTACCGCAGGCCGCCATGATACATTTTACATTCTGTGACAGCAGAAAGGCGACGTCCTGCCGTGCATACTGCAGGATGATCTCCGGGCTGCGGCTGCCGTAGGGCACACGGCCGGTATCGCCGAAATAAACGATTTCCTCATGAGGCAGGCGCTTGCGCAGCTCCCGCACACCGGTCAGGCCGCCGAGACCGCTGTCGAATACGCCGATGGGGCGATTATCCATGCTGCTTTTCCGTCCTTTCCAGGGCCAGGGCGATGAGGCGGTCGATGAGGGCCGGCACCGGCAGGCCCTCGTGCTCCATGAGCTTGGGGTACATGCTGATGGAGGTGAAGCCGGGGAAGGTGTTGATCTCGTTGATCATCACCTTGCCGGTGCCCTTTTCCACAAAGAAATCGCAGCGGGCCAGGCCCTCGCAGCCCAG
>CABQHF010000238.1 GCA_902463905.1 uncultured Faecalibacterium sp.
TTACAAGTTTTTCGATATTGTTCAATTTTCAAGGTCCTGTGCGCCTCAGCCTTGCGGCTGACGACTTGATTATTTTACCACAGAAGCGGTTTTTTGTCAAGCACTTTTTTGAGAAGCTTTTGAAGTTTTGTGAACTTAAATCGTTCAGCAGTTTCTCGGTGCTAACCGGAACATTTGAACGTTCATTGGTTCTTTTCAAAGGCTTCGTGCTGAGGCTTCAGAAGTCATTCTTTTGTCTCAGCGCTTGGCGCTCAAATATAATACCACACCTCCCGCCTTCTGTCAACACTTTTTGACAAGTTTTTGGAAAGAAATTTGAGTTTTCTTCATTTTTATCTTTCGCTGCAGATTTCGGCAGCAAAAAAGGGCCGTCTGCACAGCTGCACAGACGGCCCTTCTTATATTGCTTATATAGTAGAGCTTAGCGGATCTCAATGCCCAGCTTGAACTTCAGGTTGCCCAGGATCTTCTTGACGGCGCGCTCTGCTTCTTCGGCAGAGACTTCCTTCTTCTGGTCTGCAAGAGACAGGCTGAAGGCCATACTCTTCTTGCCCTCACCGAGGTTTGCACCGCGGTAGATGTCGAACAGCTTGACCTCGCTCACCAGCGGGCTGGCCTTCTGGATGGTCTCTTCGATCTCGCCGCAGGTAACGGCCTCGTCGCAGACTAGTGCCAGGTCGCGCTTGACCGGTGCATAGGGGCTCAGCGGCTGATAGCGCAGCTCACCCTCCACACAGGACATGAGAGCCTCATAATCCAGCTCACCCAGATAGATGTTCTGGCTGTCCTTCTGGTCCTTTGCAATCTCCAGCTCGGCGTTGATCTCGTTGGCCAGCTTGCCAAACACGCCCAGACGCTTGCCGTTGCAATACACAGCGGCGCTGATGCCGGGGTGCAGCCACGGGGTGGTCTCGCGCTTATAGTCAAAGTGCAGGCCGAAGCAATCTGCCAGTGCTTCCAATGCGCCCTTGACGGTAAAGAAATCCTCCTCCGGGCCAAAGGCACCCAGGCACAGGGTCTGGCGCTCGTGCGGATGCTCCTTGATGGGCAGTTCCTTGGCCAGATAGACCGGGGCCATCTCGAACAGGCGGCCCTCTGCGTTGCCCTTCTTGAGGTTGTCCACGATGACGTTCAGCATGGAGGGAGCCAGCAGGGTGCGCATGATGGACAGGTTCTCACTGATGGGGTTCAGGATGCGGATAGCCTTGCGGGCCGCATCCTCTGCCGGGAGGTGCAGCATATCGAACTCTGCGGTGGAGTAGAAGGCCAGGGTGGAAGCCTCGTAGAAGCCCTGTGCTGCCAGCAGGCGCTTGGCCTTGAGCTGCTGCTTCTGGTCGTAGTTCAGGCCGCCGTTGGTCACGGCTGCGGTGTTCAGGAAGGTGGGCACGATGTGGTCGTAGCCGTACTCGCGGATGACCTCCTCGGCCAGATCCGGGAAGCTCTCCACGTCCTCACGGTACAGCGGGGCGGACACATCCCAGCTGCCGTTAGCCTGCACGTCCACGGTGAACTCCAGACGCTGCAGGATGTCGATCATGGTCTGGTCGGGCACGGTGATGCCCAGCACGCCGCAGATCTTGGCCGGGGTGGTGACGATGTGCCTGCGCTCCAGCGGGCGGCCATCGGTCAGGTCGTATTCCAGCGTGGTGATGTCGCCGCAGTCCAGCTCCTGGATCAGGTGCAGGGCACGGGCCAGGCCCAGCTCCGGAGAATGACGGTCCACGCCCTTCTCGTAACGGGCAGAAGAATCACTGTTCTGGCCCAGAGCGCGGCTGGTCTTGCGCACGCAGTCGCGGGCAAAAGTGGCACACTCGAACAGCAGGCTGGTGGTGTTCTCGTCCATGCCGGAGTTGGCACCGCCCATGATGCCGGCCAGTGCCACCGGCTTCTCGGCGTCGCAGATGACCAGGTTGTTGGGGTTCAAGGTGAACTCCTTCTCATCCAGGGTGATGATCTTCTCACCCTCGTGTGCACGGCGCACGTCGATGGTGCGGCCGGCGACCTTGTTCAGGTCAAAGGCGTGCATGGGCTGGCCCATTTCCAGCAGGGTGTGGTTGGTGATATCCACCACATTGCTGATGGAGCGCAGGCCGCACAGAGCCAGATGGCGCTTCATCCAGCGGGGAGACTCGCCCATGCGGATGTTGCGGACGTAGTGTGCCATATAGCGAGGGCACAGGTCGGGCGCTTCCACCTGGACGGTAATGGGCGCATCCGGCTCGCAGACAGCCTTGTAGTCCATGGCGGGCATGTGCAGAGGCTTGCCCAGGATGGCAGCGACCTCGCGGGCAATGCCCAGCACGGACTGGCAGTCCGGGCGGTTGGCGGTGATGGAGATGTCGAAGATGTAGTCATCCAGACCCACCACAGGAGCGATATCGGTGCCGGGGACGGAGTCCTCGGGCAGGATGAGCAGACCGTAGACCTCAGAGCCCGGGAACAGGTCATCATTGAGGCCCAGCTCCTCACCGGAGCACAGCATGCCGTTGGACTCCACGCCCTGCATCTTGCGGGCCTTGATCTTGATGCCGCCGGGCAGGGTGGAGCCATCCAGAGCAGCGGGCACGCAGTCGCCCAGCTTCATGTTGGCGGCACCGGTGCTGATGCGGATGTCGTGGCCGTAGTCGCCGCAGTCCACCACACACTTGGTCAGGTGGGTGCCCTCCTGCTTTTCCATCTCCACGATCTTGCCGACGACCACCTTGCTGATGCCTGCATCCAGCGGGATCAGCTCTTCGACCTCAAACCCGCAGGAGAAGAGCTTCTCCTCCAATTCCTGAGCCGTGACGTCGATATCGACAAGTTCTTTTAACCAACTGAAAGGTACTTTCATTGTTTGCTCTCTCCCCTCTTATTCGTGGAACTGCTTGAGGAACTGCAGGTTGTTCTCAAACATCAGGCCGATGTTGTTGATGCCGTACTTCAGCATGGCGATACGCTCGATGCCAATGCCAAAGGCGAAACCGGAGTACTCGTCCGGGTCAATGTTGCAGTTTTCCAGCACCTTACGGTTGACAACGCCGCCGCCCAGCACCTCGATCCAGCCGGTGTGCTTGCACAGCGGGCAGCCCTTGCCGTGGCACTCAAAGCAGCTCACGTCCACCTCGACGCTGGGCTCGGTGAACGGGAAGTAAGAAGGACGCAGGCGGGTGCGGGTGTCGGCACCGAACAGCTTCTGCACGAAGGTGTTCAGTGCGCCCTGCAGGTCGCCCAGCGTGA
>CABQHF010000239.1 GCA_902463905.1 uncultured Faecalibacterium sp.
TGCACTGCAGCGGGTCGTTCCAGAACAGCAGGTCGCCGTTCAGATCCCAGTCGTCATAGTCCGGGGCGCGGCCATCGTGGGGCTTGCCGCTGCGCAGGGGTGCACCGATCTTCATCAGGAAGGTGGTGCCGTTCTCCTTGACAAAGGCGTTCTCCCGCTCCTTCGGGGTCAGATCGGGGTACTTGTCCTCCAGCTCCTGCGTGGTGACAAAGGTCACGTTGGGGGTGTGCAGGGGCAGATCCTGCAGCTGGGGGAACATGGCGTGCAGGTTCATCTCGGTGGCGCACACCGCAGACACGATGCAGCGCACCACGTTTTTCAGGTAGGTCTCGTTGCGGTCCTCCACCGTGATGATCTTTTCCCAGTCCCACTGGTCCACATAGACCGAGTGGAGGTTATCCAGTTCCTCGTCCCGGCGGATAGCGTTCATATCGCAGTACAGGCCCTTGCCCACGCGGAAATCGTAGTCCTTCAGCGCCTGCCGCTTCCACTTTGCCAGCGACTGCACCACCTGTGCCTCGGTGCCGCTGTCCTTGATGTCAAAGGTCACCTTGCGCTCCACGCCGTTCAAATCGTCGTTCAGGCCGGTGGAAGCCTCCAGAAACAGCGGTGCAGACACGCGGTACAGGTTCAGCGTGGCGCACAGGGTATCGGCGAACAGCCGCTTCACCGTGCCGATGGCGCGCTGGGTGTCGTACAGGTTCAGCGCGGGTGTGTAGTTTGCCGGGATGATGATCTTGCTCATAACGTTTACCCCTCATTCTGTGTGGTTTGCGCCCCGCTTTCCCGAGCCGGGGCGTGGCTTTTGCAAAGCCGGAATACTGCACCCATTATGGCACAATTTTTTACGAAAGTAAAGTGATAGCAGGAAAAAGACGGCGCGGCACAACTCTTTGCGCCGCACTGTCTTTTCAGCATGGACGATTTAGAATGGCTTCCGCTGTGCTCTAGCCATTTTTAGAGGAAAAAACATTTTAAATTTCGCGTTTGTCGCACTCTGCGGAGTGCGACAAACGCATTTTCACAAAAGGGGTCGTAAGGAAAAATGCCATTTGCCGCCGCGGCCCTCCCGTGAAAAAGCCAATCGGGAAAATCCGCAGATTTTCCCGATTGGCAAATTAAAAATCATTTTCCGCTGAAGATATCCAGAGCGAAGCGGAGGATATTTTCAATCGTTCCGTTTACCCGCCCAGATAGGCGCTGCGGACGCGCTCGTTGGTCAGCAGCTCGGCACCGGTGCCGTCCATGACCACGCGGCCGGTCTCCAGCACATAGGCGCGGTCGGCCACCGAAAGCGCCATCTGCGCGTTCTGCTCCACCAGCAGGATGGTCATGCCTTCCTTGTGGATGTCGCGGATGATGTCAAAGATCTCCTGCACCAGCAGCGGCGAAAGACCCATGGAAGGCTCGTCCAGCATCAGCATGGAAGCGTTGCTCATGAGCGCACGTCCCATGGCCAGCATCTGCTGCTCGCCGCCGGACATGGTGCCCGCCAGCTGCTTGCGGCGCTCCTTCAGGCGGGGGAACAGGGTGAACACCTTTTCCTTGTTGGCGGCAATGGTGGAAGCGGGCTGGGTGTAGGCGCCCATATCAAGGTTCTCGTCCACCGTCATGTGCAAAAACACATGGCGTCCCTCCGGCACCTGTGCAAGGCCGCTTTCCACGATCTTGTGGGCGCGCACGCCCTTGATGCTTTTGCCCTTGTACAGCACATCGCCGGTGCGGGGCTTCAAAAGGCCGGAAATGGTTTTCAGGGTGGTGGATTTGCCCGCGCCGTTTGCACCGATCAGGGTGACGATCTCGCCCGCGTTGACGGTGAAGGAGATATCCTTTACGGCGTGGATGTTGCCGTAGTAGACGTTGATGCCGTCCACCTTCAGTAATGTATCAGCCATGGCTCAGCCCTCCTTTTTGCCCAGATAGGCCTCGATGACCTGCGGGTTATTGCGGATCTCGTCCGGGGTGCCCTTGGCGATGATGCGGCCAAAGTTCAGCACCGCAATGCCCTCGCAGATGCCCATGACAAGGCTCATGTCGTGCTCGATGAGCAGCACGGCAATGTTGAACTCGTCGCGGATGCGGCGGATGGTCTCGGTCAGCTCGGCAGTCTCGGAGGGGTTCATACCGGCGGCAGGCTCGTCCAGCAGCAGAAGCTTCGGGCCGGTAGCCAGTGCGCGCATGATCTCCAACCGGCGCTGTGCGCCGTAGGGCAGGCTGCCGGCCTGTGCGTTGGCAAGGTCTGCCATGTGGAAGATGTCCAGCAGCTCCAGCGCACGCTCGGTGCACTGCTTTTCCTCTTTCCAGTAGTTCGGCATCCGCAGCAGGGAGGAAGCCAGATTATACTTCATGGACTCGTGCAGACCCACCTTGATGTTGTCGATGACGCTCAGCTCCTTGAACAGGCGGATGTTCTGGAAGGTACGCGCCACGCCCATGCGGTTGACCTGATAGGTCTTTTTGCCGGCGGTGGGCATCCCGTCGATCAGGATGGAGCCGCGGGTGGGCTGGTAGACGTTGGTGAGCAGGTTGAACACGGTGGTCTTGCCTGCGCCGTTGGGGCCGATCAGACCGGCGATCTCGTTGCGGCCGATCATCAGGTTAAAGTTGTCCACGGCGGTCAGACCGCCGAAGTCGATGCCCAGCTCACGCACGTCCAGAATGGGCTTTTTGTCCTTGTCGCGGTCGGTCAGAAAACCGCCGGAGGGCACACTGTGCAGTCTGGTCTTGAACTCACTCATGGTCAGCGGCCTCCTTTTTGGTATGTTTGCGGAACAGTTCGCCGTTCATGGCCTTTTCCACGATGCGGCTCAGGGAGAAATCGTAGCTGCCCAGCAGTCCGCCCGGGCGGAAGATCATCATCAGCACCAGCACCAGCGAGTAGACCACCATGCGGTAGCTGTCAAAGCTGCGGGTGGCCTCGGGCAGGATGGTCAGCACGGTAGCGGACAGGATGGAGCCCAGCATGGAGCCCATGCCGCCCAGAACCACCATGACAAGAATCTCAATGGACTTCATAAAGCCGAAGGTGGAGGGATCCAGCACACCCAGATAGCAGGCGTACAGGCCGCCCGCCAAGCCTGCAAAGGCGGCGGAGAAGGCAAAGGCCATCACCTTATAATAGGTAGTCTGGATTCCGCAGCTTTCGGCGGCGATCTCGTTGTCGCGGATGGCCAGCACGGCACGGCCGTGGCGGCTCTTCATCATGGCG
>CABQHF010000240.1 GCA_902463905.1 uncultured Faecalibacterium sp.
TCCTCCACGAGGATGCGGTGGTTCTCGGTCTCCAGAATGTTTTTCTGGGAAATGATATCCAGGTTTTCACTCACCGCCTTTTCGGCACTCTCAAAGGGCTGGTGGGTGCGCAGCGACATGGAGCGGCTGGAATACACCAGCGTATAGCCCGCAATGCCGGTTTTTTCGTGGTAGGCACGACAGAACCCGCCGTCGATCACCACCAGACGGCCGCCGCCCTTGATGGGGCTCTCGCCGTTCTTTTCCCGCACGGGGACGTGGCCGTTGACGATGTGGCTGGTACCCGGCAGGCCGAACTCCGCCAGAATGCGGCGGCAGGCGGCCTCGTCGTTGTACCAGGTATAGTAGGGATCCTTGATCTCCTCATGGGTGGCGGGGTCTGCCACATACAGCCGCTCGAAGGTGGTCATAGCGCTGCGGCCGAACAGCGGTGACAACCGCCCGCACCACAGATACCACAAAAAATCCTGTCCGTTCTGGCGTTCGGCGCTGCCCTCCGGTGCGTAATAGCCCCGCCGGGCCCGGGCATCGCAATAATCCATCAGGGCACGGCCGGAATAGCGGCAGCCCTCAAAGCGCTCCACCGCAAAGCTGCCCTTGGCGGTCATGGGCACCACGCCGTGGTACAGCAGGTTACCGTTTTCAATGTGGTACACGCTGCCCTTTGCATAGAGGAATTCCACATGCTGCTGCAGCTTTTCGCTCTGGCGGAAGGACTGCACCAGCTTGCGCAGCACCAGCTTTTCGTCATCGTTCAGGGCCGCCGGGTCGGCAGGGTCCACCGTGGGGAAGGCCGTGTCCCGCAGCGGGTAATCCTGTTCGCCAATGCGAACCGTGTGGTGTGCCCAGTCGATGCGGCGCAAAAAGTCTCGCCCCTGCATTTGGAAGTCCGGGTTGCGGTCGATGACCTGACATTCCAGCTTGAACATCAGGATGCTGATGGCCTTGTGCATCACCGCGCAGCGGTGCAGCATGCCCTTGGTATAGGGACCGCGGGCCGCGTCGGTGTGGGGCATCCAGATGGACAGATCGTCCTCCCCATAGAACTGCTCGGCCATGCGCTGCAGATGCCGCAGGTTGATGCCGTAGCAATCCTCGAGCATGCCGTGGTTGTGATAGGCCAGCGTGGTCTTGAGCACCGTGCAGATGCAGATGGGGCTTCCGGCGGCGGCACCCATCCACACCACGTCGTGGTTGCCCCACTGGATGTCCACGTTGTGGTGGCGCATGAGCAGGTCCAGAATGATGTCCGGGCGCGGGCCGCGGTCAAACAGGTCGCCCACGATGTGCAGCTTGTCCACCGCCAGATGCTTGATCAGCTCGCACAGCCGCACGATGAAACGGTCTGCCCGGCCGTTCTCGATGATGCTGCCCACGATTTGCCCATAATACAGGTCTTTGTCGTGGTCCTCAAAATGGGCGTGGAGCAGCTCGTCCAGGATATAGCCGCAGCTGGCCGGCAGGCACTGCCGCACATGGTCGCGGGTGTGTTTGGACGATACCAGCCGACAGATGTCAATGAGCCGCAGCAGGGTGTCGGTGTACCACTGGTCCAGCGCTTCCTCGCTGGTGCAACGGTTCTTGAGCTGCGGCAGCTTTTCGTTGGGGTAGTAGATCAGGGTGGCCAGCTCGGCACGGGTCTGTTCCGGGATGGCCTCCCCCAGCACCAGGTCCACTTTTTCACGGATGACACCGGAAGCGGAGTTCAGGATGTGGACAAAGGCTTCGTTTTCGCCGTGCAGGTCGCTCATGAAATGTTCGGTGCCCTTGGGCAGCTTGAGCAGGGCCTGTGTGCTGATGATCTCGCTGGCTGCCGCAGCCTGCGAAGGGTAATCCCGCGAGAGCAGGGTCAGATATTTGAGGTTATCGCGGATCTCATCGTTCTCGGTGCGCATGAGGATTCCTCCTGAAAGCAGTTATTCTCTTTTTATAGTATAGCACGACCCGTGTAAAATGTGGTATACTGGGGGCAACAAACTTTACACAAAGGACTTTGGATATTATGCCGAAAACCGATCTTGTCTCTCCGCCCTCCCACTGCGCCCTGTGCCCCCGCCGCTGCGGGGTGGACCGGGCTGCCGGAGCCGTGGGCTTCTGCGGCGCGGGCCGCACCCTGAAAGCCGCCCGCGCTGCCCTGCATTTCTGGGAGGAGCCCTGCATCAGCGGTACCCATGGCAGCGGCACCGTGTTCTTTTCCGGCTGCACCCTCAAGTGCTGCTTCTGCCAGAACTACCCCATCAGCGCCGAAGGGCTGGGCAAGGAGATCAGCGTGGAGCATCTGGCCGAAATCTTTCTCAGCCTGCAGGCACAGGGAGCCCACAACATCAATCTGGTCACGCCGGGCCAGTGGCGGCCCTGGATCACTGCTGCACTGGACCTTGCCCGGGCACAGGGCCTGCATCTGCCCATTGTGTGCAACACCGGCGGCTATGAGACCGTGGAGAATGTGGAGGCCTGGCGTGGGTACATCGACATCTGGCTGGCCGACCTGAAATACGTCTCCCCTGCCCTGTCGGCGGAACTTTCCGCCGCACCGGACTACTTTGCTCAGGCAAAACCCGCCATTGAAGCCATGATGGCCCAGGCCGGGCACCCGGTATTCGACGCCGACGGCATCCTGCAGAGGGGCGTCATCCTGCGGCATCTGGCACTGCCGGGCCATGTGGACGACAGCTTTGCCGTGCTGGACCAGATGGCCGCCTGGAACGATGCCGACCCGGGGTGTTTCCTGCCCAGCGTCATGAGCCAGTACACCCCGTTCTACAAGGCCGCAGAACACGGCATCGGGCGGCGCATCACCACCTATGAGTACCACCGGGTGGTGAACTACGCCATGGACAAGGGCCTTGTGCAGGGCTATATGCAGCAGAAGAGCAGTGCCAAGGAGGAATACACCCCCAGCTTTGACCTGACAGGGGTTTAATAAGGCTTTCTCCGTCCTCACTTACCGCTGGCAGTTTCCTCTTGACGGGAAATGCCTCGCCCTCTCAGGCGCTGACGCGCCAGCTCTCCCAAAGGGAGAGCCAAGGACCGAACCGTAACGCTTCTCGCCTCTCCCTTTGGGAGAGGTGGCGAGGAACGAAGTGACGAGACGGAGAGGGCGAGCCTTCGTTCAGGTTTTCGTCAAACTACCCAAATTTCGGTTCTTATTTTCTCTTGCATTCCCGCGCAAAT
>CABQHF010000241.1 GCA_902463905.1 uncultured Faecalibacterium sp.
TTGTAGCATTCCGCTGGAGAGCGGTCTATAAATACTACTATTTTATTATACGAGGTCTGCGAGTGCAGTATGCTTATGGCAAATGCCGTTCGCAAATTGAAATGAAAGCAGTGACTGCTCATTTTTCTGCAACTCTCGGTGCAACAAATGCCGCCAGCAGTGCTATGATCAGTAAAGAGATAGCCAAATAAGTAAGGCCAATAATAAGCAATGCAATCAGCAGAACGGGAAAGCCAAGCATAAATAGCAGTGCCTTGGTAATACCCCATGCGGCTTTTATGCCGAGCAGTGCAACTTTGACTGCGAATACTATTAAGCCAATAACAAAGAGAGTGATCGTTCACAGCTTTCCTTTCCAACAAGGTAAAGATTCATCAGATCAAAATCAATGTATTGTCCGCTAATTTTGAAGAATGCTGGGAAAGTGCAGAGCTTTTGAAAGCCGAACTTCTCATATGGGTCAAAAACTTGGGGTCAGCGAGGAATTCCCGTTTGCGCCCCTCAGCACACAGAATGCAAACGCCATTTTTGCCCTGCGCCTTGGCATCCCGAAGGCACTCTTCCAGCAGCTCACTGGAATAGCCGTGACCTTTCAAGGAGCCGGAGACCCACAGACAGTTGATATAAAGCCAGCCTGCCGCATCAATGGGCACCCATGCGTTTTCTGCTGGGATGTACTCGATAAAGCACTTGCCCCGCTCTGCACTGCGGTAAAAAACAAGCCCCTCCTCAAAGCGCTGCTTGAGCCATTCCTTCTTGGCAAGGCTCTGTTTGCCGGACATGGCACAACAGATGTGTTCCTTGTCGATGTTTTCTTTGGTAACTCTGATATAGTCCATCGAAGCACTCTCCCTTAAATGGGCACACCGAACCAAGAGCAGCAGCGAGCTTGAGAACAAGGCTTTGCTGCATGATATTGGCTTGATCTACGCTGAACACAACGGAACCTATGGCTACCGCCGAATTGCGGACGAGTACAATGCTACCCATGAAAAACAGTACAACCTGAAACGGTTTTATTGTTTGGTGCATATTGTCGGCGTGCTTGCTGTCATCCGCAGAAAGCGTCCTGCTTATCAGAGATCCACCCCCGAAGTAACTGCCGAGAATATTCTGAACAGAGATTCACAGCTAACACCGTAAACGAGAAATGGTGCACCGATGTTACAGAAATGAAATATGGCTCTGAGGGCGGAAAAGCCTATCTCAGTGCCATTCTGGACTTGAAGGGCAGAGAGATCGTTTCCTTTGCAATTGGCAGGCATAATAACAACCAACTCGTATTTGAGACCTTTGATTTGGCAATCCAGAAGTACCCGGATGCACACCCATTATTTCATAGTGACCGGGGATTCCAGTACACGAGCAAGCAGTTCAAGGATATGCTGGAAAAACAGGGAATGCGGCAAAGCATGTCCCGTGTTGGCAGATGTATTGACAATGGCCTGATGGAGGGCTTCTGGGGCATTCTGAAGTGTGAAATGTATTATCTCAACCATTTTGAAACCTATGAAGAGCTTGTGGATGCGGTAGGACAATTCATTCATCACTACAACTACCAACGGCGTCAGCATCGTCTAAATTGCCTCGCACCTATGGACTACCGCAGCTTGCTGGATGCTGCATAAAAGAAAACCAGGACCTCATATCGGAGATCCTGGAGAAAACTTTTTTTATCTGTCTACTTGACAGGGAGCGGTTCATATATCCTTGTGCAACAGCCCCTTTTTTCATCTTGTTTTTCAGCGCCAGCCCCGGGCCGATGGATCCAGCATTTCGGCGGCGGAGTAGAGCAGGGCATTGCAGATGGCGGCGGCCACATTGCTGCCGCCTTTGCGGCCCATGGCCACGATGGCGGGCACATCAAAGGCCTCGCAGGTGGCAAACAGGCGCTCCTTGCTCTCCACCACGTTCACGAACCCCACCGGCACGCCGATGACCAGCGCAGGCCGCAGCCCGGCTTCGATCTGGTCCGCGATGGTCAGCAGGGCAGTGGGCGCGTTGCCTACCGCCAGCACAGCACCGGGGTGCTCTTGTGCGGCCCGCCGCATGGAGGCAACGGCCCGGGTGGTGCCACTTTCTTTGGCAAGGGCAGCGACTTCCGGGTCGGCCATGTAGCACAGGGCCGTGCCGCCCAGCCGGGCAAGGCCGGGTTTCGTGATGCCGGCCAGCGCCATGTTCGTGTCAGTGATGATGGGTGTGCCGGTCCGCAGCGCTTTCACACCGGCAGCTACTGCGCCGGGGGTGAAGTGCAGATTCCGGGCATAGTCGAAATCGGCCGTGGTGTGGATCACCCGCTTGACGACGGCAGCCGTTTCCGGCGGAGGCGTCAGGCCAAGTTCGTCCAGCTCAGCGGTAATGATGGAAAGGCTTGTCCGCTCAATGTCGGCGGGCAGATGATGCTGCGGGGTCATACGCGTTTTCCTCCTGTCATACCCATGGCGGCATAGACGGCATCCATATCCAGTGCAGCCCGCACACCGTCGGCCAGCAAATCGAACTGCTGCTGCCGGTACTGCTCCATGGGGATCACGTCCGCCCCGGCGGGATCCAACCCTTTGCGGCGGCACAAAGTGTCCACCAGTTTTTCGGTCAGTTCGCCGGTGTCAAACAGCCCGTGCAGGTAGGTGCCGGAGACGTTGCCCTGCACACAGCCCTCCGGCGTGCCGTCTGCAAGGTGGCAAAACGGCGTGCCTTGCACCTCGGTGCGGCCGGTGTGGATCTGATAGCCGGTGAGCTGCGCCCCGGCAAAGGGGGCGGCAGTGACCACGGCGGTGTCCTGGGTGCGGTGCTTGCTGCCCGTAAAGGTGGTGACAGCGGGCAGCAGCCCAAGGCCGTGCAGAGTCTGGGGTGTCCCGCTCTCGGTGCCGTCAGGGTCGGCAAGGGTCTGGCCCAGCATCTGGTAGCCGCCGCACACGCCCAGCACGGGGGTGCCCTGTGCGGCCAGTTTGAGCACCGCTGCTTCCAGCCCGCACTGGCGCAGCCACAGCAGGTCGTCCACGGTGTTCTTGGTGCCGGGCAGGATCAGCACATCCGGCGTGCTGAGCTGGTGGGTGCTCTGTACATAGCGCACCCCCAGCAGCGGGTGCTGTTCCAGCGGCATGAAGTCGGTGAAGT
>CABQHF010000242.1 GCA_902463905.1 uncultured Faecalibacterium sp.
GCCACATAGCCAAGGCGCTCGCCGGGCAGGCTCAGGCTCTTGGAGTAGGAGAAGCAGGTGAGGGTGTGGGGATAGAAGGCTGCCGGGTAGGGCACCTTCTTGCCGTCAAAGGCGATATCCCGGTAAGGCTCATCGCTCACGAGGAAGATGTTGTGGCCAAAGGCCTTGCTCTTCTCGGTCAAGATGTCGGCCATCCGGGTGAGGGTCTGGGCCGAATAGACCACACCGGTGGGATTGTTGGGGGTGTTGATGAGCACACAGGTGGTCTTTTCGCCGATCATCTGCTCAAAGGCATCCAGATTGGGCTGGAAGGTGGGTGCCTGCGGGGGAACGACCCGCAGCACTGCGCCCGTGCCCGCCACATAGGGGCCGTACTCCGGGAAGTAGGGCGCAAAAGTCAGCACCTCATCACCGGGCTGGGTGACGGCACGGATGGCATGGGCAATAGCACCGGCAGCACCGGTGGTGGGGAAGATGTGCCTCTGCTCATAGGGCAGGCCGAAGGTCTTTGCCAGATGGGCCGCCACGTCGGCGCGGAAGCCGGGGTCGCCCTGGCTGGGGCAGTAGCCGTGCAGGTTCACCGGTTCCTCGTTGGCCAGCAGGTCCTGCATGGCGGCGGTAAATTCCGGCGGGCAGGGCACGCTGGGGTTGCCCAGCGAGTAATCGAACACATTCTCGTAGCCGATCTCGGCGGCACGGTTTTTTCCGTACATGAAAGTCTCGCGGATCACGCTCTTGTTGCCGAGCATGGCGCGGTAGGTCTCATTCAGCATCATACTTCCCCCTGGATCTATGATTGATGTGCCGCCGTATAGCTCTGCTCCACCTTGATGATGCAGGAATACGAGGCATCCTGTTCCTTGATGAACCGTTCCAGCTGCGACAGCAGCTCCACCTTGTCCCCGGCATAGCCCGCCGGGAGCACCAGATCAAAAAGCACATTCGTGTGGGTCTTGCCCGGCACGATGCGCAGATCGTGCAGTGACAGGGCCGGGTCCAGCTGGCGGAGTTTTTCGGTCAGACGGGTGCGCAGCACCCCCACCGCAGCATCCGAGGTCACGATGGGATCGTAGTGGATGGTGACCATGAGATGGTCATTCTTCATAAAATTCCGTTCGATGTTGTCGATCAGGTCGTGGGCGTCCAACGGATCCTGCTCGGCAGGCAGTTCCACATGCAGCGAGGCAAACTGGTGCCCCGGGCCGTAGTCGTGCACCATCAGGTCATGCATGCCCAGCACGCCGGGGTAGCTCATCACAGTCTGCTCGATGTGATCCACCAGGTCATCGCTGGGGCGCTCGCCCAGCAGCGGGCTGAGGGTGTCCATCACCAGACCCCAGCCGGAGATCAGAATGAACACGGCCACGCCCACACCCATCAGACCATCCAGAATGTTCCAGCCGGTCAGGTGGCACAGAATGGTGGCAATGAGCACCGCACCGGTGCTCAGCACATCGTTGCGGCTGTCCGCCGCCGTGGCAATGAGGGTCTCGGAACCGATGGTGCGGCCGACGGTGCGGTTGAAGCTGCTCATCCACAGCTTGACCAGAATGGAAGCGACCAGCACGGCAACGGTCAGCAGACTGAACTGCACCGCTGTGGGATGCAGCACCTTGACCACCGACTCCTTCAGCAGGGAAAAGCCAATGCCCAGCACCGTCACGCTGACCACCAGCCCGGCCAGATACTCATACCGGGCATGGCCGAAGGGGTGTTCCGCGTCCGGTGCTCTGGACGCCAGCTTGAACCCCACCAGACTGACGATATTGGACGATGCATCCGACAGGTTGTTCAGGGCATCGGCCATGATGGCGATGGAACCGAACAGCGTGCCCACGGCGAGCTTGCCCAGGCAGAGCAGAACATTGCACACCATGCCCACGATGCTGGCCAGATTGCCATAGGCGGCCCGGGTGTGCGGGTCCTGCGGATTGTCGGGGTGACGGATAAACAGACGGATCAACAACTGCGTCATAAAAAACCTCCCGGGCAGCGCTGGCAGCCTGCATACCCAATGTCCCTAGTATAGCATTTTGCTTTATGGTTTTAAAGTGGTTTCCGGAAAACTTTGCCCGGTATACAAAGACCCCGGCGGGGTGTGTGCCCTGCCGGGGTCGATTTTGCAAATAAGGGCCCGCCTTACTTTTCAGAAGGCTTGCTCAGGTCCACGCTGCGGATGATCTTGCGCACCGGCAGGATGCTCTTGGCGTTCATGGACAGCTCGTCCACGCCCATGCGCAGGAAGGTCTCGGTGAGGGCGGTGTCGGCACCCAGCTCACCGCAGATGCCCACCCAGATGCCGTGGCGATGGCCGGCTTCGATGGTCATCTTGATGGCGCGCAGCACAGCGGGATGGTGCGGGTTGAAGAAGGGCTCCAGCTTTGCGTTCTGGCGGTCCAGAGCGCAGGTGTACTGGGTCAGGTCGTTGGTGCCGATGGAGAAGAAGTCGCACTCCTGTGCCAGCTCGTCCGCGATCAGCACGGCGGCGGGAGTCTCGATCATGGTGCCCACTTCAATGTTCTGGCCCATCTTCACGCCCTCGGCAGTCAGCTCGGCACGGCACTCTTCCAGCACGGCCTTGGCATCCTGCAGTTCCCGCAGGCTGGTGATCATGGGGAACATGATGCTCATGTTGCCGTAAGCGGAAGCGCGCAGCAGGGCCCGGAGCTGGGTCTTGAAAAAGTCCTTCCGGGTCAGGCAGATGCGAATGGCACGGTAGCCCAGCGCTGGGTTTTCCTCGTGGTCCAGCTTCATGTAATCCACGATCTTGTCGGCACCGATATCGCAGGTACGCACCACCACTTTACGGGGGGCCAGGCTCTCCAGCACCTGCTTGTAAGCCTCGAACTGATACTCTTCGGTGGGGAAGTCCTTGCAGTTCAGGTAGACGAATTCGGTGCGGAACAGGCCCACGCCGCCGGCGTCGTTCTGCTGCACAGCACCCACGTCGCCCATGCCGCCGATGTTGGCAAACACGTTGATGGTCTTGCCGTCCAGCGTGGTGTTGGGCTTGCCCTTCAGCTCCTGCAGCAGGGCCTGCTTTTTCTGGTCCTCCTGCTGGCGCTTTTTCAGGCTCTTGAGCAG
>CABQHF010000243.1 GCA_902463905.1 uncultured Faecalibacterium sp.
CCCACGCCGTACTCCCGCTCGTTGCCCAGCCGGATGTTCAGCTCCTCGGCAACCTTGGAGAAGAACTTGTGGCTGATCTGCAGCAGGATGCCCACGCCGTCGCCGGTCTTACCCTCGGCGTCCTTACCGGCGCGGTGCTCCAGCCGCTCCACGATGGACAGTGCATCGTCCACCGTCTGGTGGCTTTTACGTCCCTTGATGTCCACCACAGCGCCGATGCCGCAGGCATCGTGCTCGAACTGTGGGTCGTACAGACCAAGGGTGGTTTTCTGCTCTGTAAAGTTTTCCATAGTCTTTCCCATCCTTTTTACTTGTTTGCTTACCGGGGGCTGCGGCACCCTCCGCAGCTTTTTATCCCCTGCAAAAAGAAAAAAGCGCCCCGCAAGGGCATAGGATGCCCCTGCGGAACGCCTTTGTTCCGATACCTGATATTATACAGATTCCTGAAAAATCTTCAAGTGACAGCTGCACCAAATATGCTACACACATTGCGCCGCTTCTTGTGCGAGATGCCGCGAGCCCCCGCAGCTGTGCGCGGCATACAAACAAAACCGCCGCACCCGGCGTTGTGCACGCGGGTACGGCGGTTTGGAGGAATTTGCCCTGAGTGATGCGGAACACTCAGGACTCAGGAATGCTTTGATTTGCGGGTTTGTTGCAAAATAACCAAACGAAACCTCACCCGCCCAGAATGGCCTGCAGGTCGGCTTCCGGGGTGGCAATGGGCTTGAGGCCGTACCGTTCCTGCAGGGTGCGCACCACCCCCGGCGAGAGGAACGGGGGCAGGGTAGGCCCCAGCCGGATGTTCCGGATGCCCAGCGCCAGCAGCGCGATGAGGATGCACACGGCCTTCTGCTCAAACCAGCACAGCACCAGCGAGAGGGGCAGGTCGTTGACGCCGCAGCCAAAGGCGTCGGCCAGCGCCAATGCGATGCGGATGGCGCTGTAGGCGTCGTTGCACTGGCCCACGTCCAGGATGCGGGGCAGGCCGGTGCCCGGCACGGTGCCAAGGGGCAGGTCGTTCAGGCGGAACTTGCCGCAGGCCAGGGTCAGCAGGATGGTGTCGGGCGGGGTAAGGCGGGCAAACTCGGTGTAGTAGCGGCGGCTGGGCCGGGTGCCGTCGCAGCCGCCCACCAGAAAGAAGTGCCGCAGCTTACCGTCCCGCACCGCCTGCACGATCTCGTCCGCGTGCTGCAGCACGGCGGTGCGGGCAAAACCGGTGGTCACCGTGGAGCCGCCGTTCAGGCCGGGCAGCAGGGTGTCCTGCGCGTAGCCGCCCAGCTCCAGCGCCTTTTCGATCACCGGGGAAAAGTCGCGCCCTTCGTCGATGTGGGGCACGCCGGGGTAAGCCACCACCGAGGTGGTGAACACCCGGTCGGCGTAGCTGGCGCGCAGGGGCATGATGCAGTTGGTGGTGAACAGGATGGGCGCGGGGATGTCCTCGAACTCCCGCTGCTGGTTCTGCCATGCGGTGCCAAAGTTGCCCTTGAGGTGGGGGTAGCGGCGCTTCAGCTCCGGGTAGCCGTGGGCGGGCAGCATTTCCGAGTGGGTGTAGACGTTGACGCCCCGGCCTGCGGTCTGCTCCAGCAGCTGTTGTGCGTCGTAGAGGTCGTGGCCGGAAATCACGATGAACGGCCCCTTTTCAATGGTCAGGGGCACCTGCACCGGTTCCGGATCGCCAAACGCGCCGGTGTTGGCCGCGTCCAGCAGCTCCATGCAGCGGTAGCTGGCTTCTCCTGTGGCCTGCACCAGCTGCCACAGGGCATCGGTGGTCTGGCCGGGGTCGCCCACGGCCTGCAGGGCGGTGCAGAAGAACCGGTCCAGCTCCGGGTCGATGCGGCCCAGCACCCGGGCGTGGTAGTTGTAGGCGGCCATGCCCCGCAGGCTGAACAGCACAAAGCATTTCAGGCTGCGCCGGTCGGCGTCCGGTTCCCGCCAGAGGGCCTGCATGTCGTAGTCCGGGCCGGTGCCGGGGCTGGCGTCGTGCACCCGGCGGGTCAGCGCGTCCACGGCGGCGGGGTCAAAGTTCACGTTGGTAATGGTGGTGAACAGCCCCTGCATCAGCAGCCGGGCCTGTTCCGGGGCCGGGCCGCGCCCCGCCGCGATGAGCTGCCCGGCAAACGCGATGAGCGCCCCGGTGAGCCGGTCCTGTGCGGCGGCTGTCTCGGCCGACTTGCCGCACACCCCCGCTGCGCCGGTGCAGGCGGTGCAGCCCGCCGCCTGCTCACACTGAAAACAAAACATCTGCTCGTCCATACAAAGCTCCCTTTCTGCCATAAGATACTGCCAGTGTGGGCAGAGCGGGGCGGGGTTATACCAAAAAAGAGCCGCACCCCTGCGGGCGCGGCTCTTGGACGATGCAGTATGACTTAGTAGGTGATGCCCTGTGCCATCATGGCGGTAGCGACCTTCAGGAAGCCGGCGCAGTTTGCACCGACCATCAGGTTGCCCTCGGAACCGGCAGCGACGGAAGCGTCGTAGGAAGCGTGGAAGATGCCCTCCATGATGCCCTTCAGCTTGGCATCCACTTCCTCGAAGGTCCAGCTCAGGCGCTCGGAGTTCTGGCTCATCTCCAGGCCGGAGGTGGCCACGCCGCCGGCGTTGGAAGCCTTGGCGGGTCCGTACAGGACGCCGTTGGACAGGTAAACCTCGATGGCCTCCGGGGTGCTGGGCATGTTGGCGCCCTCGCAGACCACGGTGCAGCCGTTCTTCACCAGAGCCTCAGCGGACTCCTTGTTGATCTCGTTCTGGGTCGCGCAGGGCAGGGCGATGTCGCAGGGGACCGTCCAGACCTTGGTGCAATCAGCCACATAGGTAGAACCGGCGTGGGTCTCGGCGTACTCCTTGATGCGGCCGCGGCGCACTTCCTTCAGGTCCTTGACGTAGGCCAGGTCGATGCCGTTGGGGTCGTAGACGTAGCCGTTGGAGTCGGACATGGTCACGACCTTGGCACCCAGCTGGGTTGCCTTCTCGCAGGCGTAGATGGCCACGTTGCCGGAACCGGAGATGACCACGGTCTTGCCCTGGAAGCTGTCGTTGCGCATGCACTTCAGAGCCTCGGCGGTGAAGTAGCACAGGCCGT
>CABQHF010000244.1 GCA_902463905.1 uncultured Faecalibacterium sp.
TCTCGTCGGTCTCCCAGATGGAGGACAGGCAGGTGGTCTCGGTGGTCATGGCATCGATGGCGTTGCGGGTGTCCTGCCGCAGGGAAGCGATGCCGGGGCCCACGAACTCCATGACCTTGTTCTTGACGTAACCGCTCTTGAACAGCTCTCCCACCAGGGCAATGGCCACATCGTGGGGGCCGCAGCCTGCAGGCAGGCTGCCGGTCAGGGAAATGGCCACCACGCCGGGGCGGGCCACATCGTAGGTGCGGCCCAGCAGCTGCTTGGCCAGCTCACCGCCGCCCTCGCCGATGGCCATGGTGCCCCGGGCACCGTAGCGGGTGTGGGAGTCGGAGCCCAGGATCATCTTGCCGCAGCCCGCAAAGCGCTCCCGCATGTACTGGTGGATGACGGCCATGTGGGGCGGCACAAAAATGCCGCCGTACTTCTTTGCCGCCGAAAGACCGAAGCGGTGGTCATCCTCGTTGATGGTTCCGCCCACTGCGCACAGGCTGTTGTGGCAATTGGTCAGCACATAAGGGATCGGGAACTTTTCCAGACCCGAAGCCCGGGCCGTCTGGATGATGCCCACAAAGGTGATGTCGTGGCTGGCCATGGCATCGAATTTGATCTTCAGGTTTTTGTCATTGCCGCTGGTGTTGTGGGCCGTCAGGATGCCATAGGCCATGGTCCCCTGCTCCGCCTTTGCCATCTGGTCGGCAGACACGCCCTTCGCGGCCAGCACCGCTGCCGCATTGCCGTCCGCCGGGATCCACTCTCCCCGCAGGTAATAGGCACCCGTGGGGCTGCACTTGATCGATTCCAACATTTTCCTTTTCCCCTCTCTTACGTTGCAATTTGCAAAAAGGGGCTGTGCCCTCTCAGTCTCGCTTCGCTCGCCAGCTCCCCCAAAGGGGGAGCCAACGCATCTCCAAGGCCAGCAGAAGCTGAATCTTGGAGAGCAATTGCCTCTCCCTTCGGGAGAGGTGGCATTGCGTCAGCAATGACGGAGAGATCAACAGCCCCCATCTTATTTAGTCAAACAGCATGTCGTGGATGGCGCTGACCGCCTTGTCAGCGTCCTCACGGTTGATGATGCAGGAGATCTTGATCTCACTGGTGGAGATCATCTTGATGTTGATGTTGTTGTTGGACAGTGCCTCGAACATCTTGGAGGCAACGCCGCTGTGGCTCTGCATGCCGGCACCCACGATGGAGACCTTGGCGCAGGTGGTGTCCACGCTGACATCGCTGAAGTGTGCACTCTCCTTCAGCACGCGCATGGCCAGGTCGGCTTCGCCCTCAGCGCAGGTAAAGCTGATGTCCTTCTTGCCGTCGCGGCCGGTGGACTGCAGGATGATGTCCACATTGATGTTCTTCTGGGCCAGCAGGCCGAAGATCTTGAAGCTCGTACCGGGCTCATCGGGCACGTTCAGAATCGTGATAACAGCAACGTCGGTGTCCTTTGCAACACCCTTGATCAGCATACCTTCCATATCCTTTGTAACCTCCTTGACCACTGTACCGGGGACGGGATTCAGGCTGGACAGAACTTCCAGCTCCACGTTATACTTCTTTGCCAGCTCCACGCTGCGGTTGTTCAGCACCTGTGCGCCCAGAGATGCCAGCTCCAGCATCTCGTCAAAGGTGATCTCCTCCAGCTTGCGGGTGTTGCGCACCTTGCGCGGGTCGGCGGTATAAACGCCCTCCACATCCGTGTAGATCTGGCAGCGGTCAGCGTGCAGGGCAGCGGCAATTGCCACAGCACTGGTGTCGGAGCCGCCGCGTCCCAGAGTGGTGATGTCATCCAGCTTGTTCAAGCCCTGGAAGCCTGCCACCACCACCACGCGGTTGCGCTCCAGCTCGGAGGAGATCCGCTCGGTCTCCAGCCGGGTGATGCGCGCCTTGGTGTAGGCACGGTCGGTGCGGAAGCCCGCCTGCCAGCCGGTCAGGCTGATGGCATGGCAGCCCAGCTCGTTCAGGGCCATGGCCAGCAGCGAAATGCTGATCTGCTCGCCGGTGGCCAGCAGCATATCCATCTCACGCGCCGAGGGGTTGTGGGTGATCTCCCCTGCCTTGGCGATCAGGTCATCGGTGGTGTCGCCCTGTGCGGACACCACCACTACTACATCATTGCCCGCATTGTGGGTGTTGGCCACGATGCGTGCTACGTTGAAGATACGGTCCCGGTCCTTCACCGAAGAACCGCCGAACTTCTGTACGATCAACGCCATAGTTTGTCACTCTCCTCTTGTTACTCCCAATTTATCATTCCACGGTTGCGCCGGTATTGTCAGCATCCAGCCGCAGCAGTGTAAATGCTTCACATCCGTCCAGACCTTCCAGACGTTCCAGACCCTGTTCCAGTCCGGCATAGAACGCTGCGGCATCGGTGCGCTCTGCCACGGCCATCACCGTGGAACCGGCACCCGAGACATAGACCGCCTTTGCGCCGCACTGCTTTGCCAGCTCGAACACTTCCTTCGAGCCGGGCATCAGGGGCATCCGGTAGGGCTGGTGCAGCTTATCCTCGGTGGCAATGGCCAGCAGGTCGTGCCGTCCCTCGCAGAAGGCCGCCGGCACCAGTGCCGCGCGGGACAGGTTATACACCGCATCCTTGTGAGACACTTCCTTGGGCAGTGCCGCGCGGGCCGCTTCGGTCAGCAGCTTGTAATCCGGCACGATGGCGGCAAAGCAGAGCGTTTCGTCCACGTTCCGCTTGACCGAGTACACCTTGCCGTCCTCGAACACGCTGCTGGTCAGGCCGCCCAGCAAAGCCGGGGCCACGTTGTCCGGATGCCCCTCGATGGAGGTGGCCAGCGTCAGCAGCTCCTGGGTGTTGAGCACATCGCCCAGCATCCGGTTGGCACCCAGCAGGCCCGCGATGATGCAGGCCGACGAGGAGCCCAGGCCCCGCGCCATGGGGATGGGGTTGGTCTGGGTGATCTTGAGGGGCGGGATCTGCTTGCCCACCTTCTCGAACAGTCCCTTGGCCGAGCGGTACACCAGGTTGCTCTCGCCGCGGGGGATGCGGGTGCCGTCTGCGGACGAGATGTCCAGCACTTCGCTTTC
>CABQHF010000245.1 GCA_902463905.1 uncultured Faecalibacterium sp.
TTCTTTTTCCAGACCAGAGCATAGCGGGTCTCCAGCGGCGGGTCGAGGGGCAGAAAGCGCATCCCCGGCTCCAGCTCCGGGCCCAGCAGGTCCCGGGTGATGAGCAGATTGCCCAGTCCGCTTTGCACAAGGGCGGCGGGGCTGCCGTAAATCACGTTATAGGTGGCGGCAATCTCCAGCTTTTCCGGGCGGGTGTGCGCCCACTGGGCAATGGCCTTCTGCAAGCCGGTACGGCGGTGCAGGACGAGGGGCAGGTGCAGAATGTCTTCCCGGTGAATACTGCACCTGCCAGCCAGTGGAGAATCTGCCCGCACCAGAAGCCCCCAATAGGAATGCTCCGGCAAAAGCACGGAGTCATAGCGGGAAGCATCCACGGGGGCCAGCAGGGTGGTAAAATCCAGCGTGCCGTGTTCCAATCGCTCGGTCACATCGGTGGCATCGCTGCTGTAAAACTGAAAGCGGATGCCGGGATAGCGCTGCCGCAGGGCTGCGGCGGCTTGCAGAAGGCTGGGCTGAGGGTTGCCGCCGATGCTGATGCTGCCCGAAAGCTGTTGCTCCGCAGCGGTGATCTCCTGTTCTGTCCTGCCCACCAGTTCCAGAATTTCTTCTGCCCGCTTCCGCAGCAGAACGCCCTCTTCGGTCAGGGTGATATGCCGTTTGCCCCGGATGAGAAGCTGCTTGCCCAGCTCCTGTTCCAACTCCATCAGCTGCTTGGAAAGGGAGGGCTGGGCAATGTGCAGTGTTTCTGCTGCACGGGTGATGTTTCCTTCCTGCGCCACGGCCAGAAAGTAACGCAATACACGGATCTCCATTCTTTTCTCCTTTCACCTTTTCCTCAGTATAGCATCCGGAACCATTCCTGTAAACTATGATAAAGCATAGCTTATAAGTATTTGAAGTTTTGCGCAGGAGGTTTTATACTTCCTGTGCAAGGGAGGTATCAACTTTGAAACAGGCAGTTCAAAAACAAAAACCGGATATGCTGAACGGCCCGCTCTGGAATAAAATTCCGCAGTTTGCTTTGCCGGTGGCAGCAACGGCGATTCTGGAGCAGTTGTTCAACGCTTCCGATATCGCGGTGGTGGGCAACTTCAGCGGTGCCGCCAGCACCATCGCCGTGGCGGCGGTGGGAGCCAACAGCTTCGTCATCAGTCTGGTGGTCAATTTCTTCATCGGCATTGCGCTGGGTGCCAACGTGGTCATTGCCAACGCCATCGGGCGAGAGGATACGGACGCCGTGCACCGGGCGGTGCATACCGCCGTGGTGGTGGCTGTGCTGGGCGGTGTGCTGGTGACGGTGCTGGGGGAGCTGGCGGCAGGTCCGGCGCTCCGTGCCCTGAATGTCCCGGCGGAGGTGCTGCCCTACGCCCTGCTGTACCTCCGCATCTACCTGCTGGGGGTGCCGGTGATCCTGCTCTATAACTTCGAGGCCGCCATCTTCCGCAGCGTGGGCGACACCCGTGTGCCCTTGCAGACGCTGGCCTTTTCCGGGGTGCTGAATGTGCTGCTGAACCTGTTCTTTGTCATCGTGCTACACATGACAGTGAACGGCGTAGCCACCGCCACGGTGCTTTCCAACGCCATCAGCTCGGTGCTGCTGTTTGTCCGGCTGCGCCGGAGCGACAAGGCCATCCATCTGGAATGGACAGCGCTGCGCATCGACCGCCGCAGCCTGCAAAAGATTTTGCAGATCGGCGTCCCGGCAGGCATCCAGAGTGCGGTGTTCTCCATCTCCAACATCGTTATCCAGTCGGCCATCAACAGTCTTGGCACGGTGGTCATGGCGGCATCCAGTGCGGCCTTTAATATCGAGGTGGTGGCCTACGATGTGCTCAACTCCTTCAGTCAGGCCTGCACCACCTTTGTGGGGCAGAACTATGGTGCTGGAAAGCTGGACCGCTGCCGCAAAACGCTGGTGCTGTGTCTGGTAGAAGATGCCCTTGCGTCTGGCATTGCCATTCTGCTGGTGCTGGGCTCCGGGCACTTTCTGCTGTCCCTCTTCAACCGGGACCCGGAGGTCATCGCCTTGGGCTACACCCGCCTGATGACGGTGTTCACCGCCTACTTTTTCAGTATGCTGTATGAGGTCATGTCCGGCTACCTCCGGGGCTTTGGCATCTCGCTGGTGCCCGCCCTGCTGACCATGCTGGGGGTCTGCGGAGTACGCATTCTGTGGATCGCCACGGCGTTCCCCCGGAGCCGAACCTTCCAGACCATTTTGCTGGCCTACCCGCTGAGCCTTGCCGCTACCGCCGTGCTGATCTTGCTGGCGCTGCTTATCTATCATCCATCCCGCAGAACGAAAGGAGAAGCTGTATGATCCCTACCATCACTTTGAACAATGGCGTAAAAATACCCGCCATCGGTTACGGTGTGTTCCGCATGAAGGACCCGGCAGAGTGCGAAGAAGCCGTGGTGCAGGCTATTCAGAGCGGCTACCGGCTCATTGATACCGCTGCCGCTTACGAAAACGAAGAAGCGGTTGGCCGCGCCATCCGCCGCTGCGGTGTGCCGCGCGAGGAGCTGTTCGTCACCACCAAGCTGTGGATCACCGACACCAGTTATGAGGGCGCAAAGCGCGGCTTTGCCCGCTCCATGGAGCGGCTGGGGCTGGACTCTGTAGACCTGTATCTCATCCACCAGCCCTACAACGACTACTACGGCGCATGGCGTGCATTGGAAGAGCTGTATGCGGCCGGGAAAGCCCGTGTCATCGGCGTGGACAATTTCACCCCGGACAAGCTGGCAGATTTTGTGTTCTGGAACAAGGTGAAGCCTGCGGTAAATCTGGTGGAGTGCAACGCTTTCTTCCAGCGGGAGGAGGAGCGCCGCTACATGGAAAGCCAGAACATCCAAATGCAGGCATGGTCGCCGCTGGCTGCCGGACAGGGGCGGCTGTTTGAGAACGAGACCCTCCGCGCCCTTGCCGCCACCCACAACAAGACCGTGGCGCAGATAGTGCTGCGCTGGCTGGTGCAGCGGAACATCGTGCCGCTGGTCAAATCGGCAAACCCGGAGCGGATGCGGGAGAATCTGGA
>CABQHF010000246.1 GCA_902463905.1 uncultured Faecalibacterium sp.
TATTCTTCGGTTTTGCTTGGCATAGCGTTCCTCCTTTTTCAGATTTTAGGGTATAAAAAGAGCGGACAACCGTTTTGTGGTTGTCCGCTGAGGGAATGGATTGATTTGACTGCTTGAATATTGGCTTTTGCGTTTACAGTGCTTTTCTCGGGCAGGTCTTTACGCACTCCATGCACAGGATGCATTCCGTGCCATTGAGCCGTTTTCGGGAGTTGTCCGTCATATCCACATTCATGGGGCACACCTGCCTGCACTTTCCGCAGGAGATGCACTTTTCCTTATCGCACGTTACCCTGAGCAGGGAAAAATAGCTCATCGGCTTCAAAAAGACTGTTACCGGGCAGAGATACTTGCAGAAGGCACGGTTGTCTTTGCATCGGAATGCCAGTACAATGCCAACCGCATAATACAGAATGTTTCCAACAAGAAAAGAGACAAACAGGATCTTTTCCATGTTTTCGGCGTGCATCAAAAAAAGTGCCGCCACATAGACAAAGGATGCTGCAAAGGTGATGTATCGGAGGAACCCCAGCTTTTTCCTCGGTGCCTGCGGTATTTTGTAGGGCAGAAGATCCAGAACCATGGCTGTCCAGCAGGCGTAGCCGCACCACCCCCGTCCAAAGACCAGTGGACCGAAGATTTTGGCCACTGCGTAGTGGATGGTAGCTGCTTCAAAAACGCCGAGGAACAGGTAATACCAAAATCCTTCGATCTGCATATTCTCGTGGGAGAGAACACCGAGGTACAGCAGCATATAGCTGCCCACCGCCCACTGCACGAACTGCCGGGCGTATCGTTTTCCCGCAGCAAACAGCACCGTGCCCACTCCAAGGCAGCCCCCGATGTAGCTGAAATTCAGCAGATAGAACAGGTTGCCTTTTGCAAGCCATAGTGCGACCGCCACCGTTTCAAACAACAGGAACAGCAGCAAGGACGGAACATATTTGCGAAGTCTGTTATTGTTTCTCATCGTTTTTACCCAGAACAGTATTTGGTTGCCCGGCAGACTGGAATTTATTTTTCAAACTTTTTATGACACTTTGGGCACTCTTTAGGGATTGGTCTATAACCAACAAGTGAGCAGCCGCAATAAGGACATTTCATCATAATGAGATGATATACAATGCCGCCAATCACAACTATTGCACCGATTAACAGGCACAGGTTGATTTTGTACTCCTTTGTTGTCATTGCGCCTATTACTGCGAGCAATATTCCTGTTACCAAGATGAGACAAGAAATGACAGCGTGCTTTTGTGGGCTATTGTTTTTCATATGGTCACGCTCCTTTGTCAGATTCCGAATTGTCGATTTCAGTATACCACATCGAACCGCATTGTAAAAGAGAGTATGTATGCCGCCCGCAGGCGGCAAAGATCAGTCCAGTGGAAATTCCAACTCGATAAACTCAGCATCGGTCAGCAGTTTCAGCTTTTCGATAACGCCCTCCGCCAGCTCCCGCAGGGCAGTCTCATCGGGCATCAGGTAGCATTGCATGAGCCGCAGTTCGTGCACTAGCCCCAGCCGGGTGCCGGTGTTGTAAAGCATCATCAGCATCAGTTCTTCATGGTTAAAGTTCATGTTCAGCCCTCGCTTTCCGGCAGACGGTGGGATTGCACTCCGGGGCATCGCACTTTTCTTTGAGATTCATCAGCACCGAAGGACGTTCCGGCTTTGTATCCAGAAACCCCGGCAGTTCCTTGAAGCCGATGCTGTCCACATAATGCGCTGAAATCTTCCCATCCTGATTCAGCATGATCACATCGCTGACCGACAGGCTGTGCCCATGGTAATCCAGAGGGCGGGCGCAGTTGAATTTCTGGTACAGTTGTTCCAGCAGCTCCGCCTGCGGAACGCTGCGCTTTCCTTCCGGGAGGTTGCCCCGGTACAGGATCTCGTAATTCTCAACGGACGGAGCGATGTTCTGCTTATTCAGATAGCGCATGGCGGCAAAGCGGAGTGCAGGGTCTGCATCCTGTTGCAGTTGCATGACCAGATAGCAGTCGTGCCCGCTTTGCTGGAATTGCTTCATACGGTATGACTGTATCTCGTTTCGGTCTGCGAGCTTTTGTGCAAACTCCTCTTGCGTGAGCGGGATACAGTCCTTGTTCCGTAGATTGTGGCTGTACAGGATCTCGTCCCGCACTTCCTCGATCATCAGTTCGGGTGCGTCGATCTTTCCACGTTCCAGCAGGCAGCAGTCGCCTTGATAGAGAGCATAATTCCATGCACCGTCCTCTGCCTGCACGGTGAGATAATAGTCATATTCCAGATTCCACGCCCGGCAGTCCTGCTGTGTCAGCGGCTCCGGCTCCACGATGGCATGGCTGCGCGCCATGCGCTCTGCAAATTCGCAGATATGCTGCACCGAGGAACCGATTTTCATGTGGTAGTCATCGAGATATTCGACCTTCTCAGAACGCTGGTGCCCATCCGGGTAGGTTATCTGTACAACGCCGCCGTCCGGTACACGGAACAACTCGTTGTACATTGGGTCGATGAACCGCACATCATTCTCCGGCAGGGAACGCGGGGCCAGATTCCTGCGCCTGCGAACCCCGGAGCGAAACTTCTCCAAGGTGGTGACGGCAACGTTCTGGATTCTCCCCACAGGCTCGTCCTGATGCTCTGCCAGATAGTACGCACGGGCGGTTTCGATACGACGCTGGGTGTTGCCCAGAACTTCCCGTGGAATCTGCCCTTCTTCCACCGGGAGCGGGCTGTTCTTTTCAAAGACCTCGTACCCGACACCTGCGAGATTTTCCCGCAGATGTAGATACGTCTGCTCGTTGAGGAGGTAGACCGCCTCGTTGTCCTTTATTACGGCATCATCTTTCATCAGCAGCCCCCTTAAAATTCCAGAGAAAACTTGCTGCGGCCATCGCCCTCACAGGACAGCAGCACGGTGGCGTTGTAATTTTTTCCCTTGGCACTCTTGCAGTCCTTCAGACGGACACGGCCATCCCGCAGCAGCCTGTCCGCTACATGAGCGTCCATCCGCTTGCCCAGCC
>CABQHF010000247.1 GCA_902463905.1 uncultured Faecalibacterium sp.
CCCGGCTTCTTCAAGGCCTATTTCAACATCAACGAGGTCATCACCTCCATCATGTTCAACTGGATCGGCCTGTATCTGGTGAATGAGCTGATTTACCAGAACGGCACCGGCCCCATGTACGATGTGCGCAACACCCGCACCATCAACATCAGCAAGAGCGCAGAGTATGCCCGGTCGGTCATCCCGGATTTTGGCCTGAACAAGATGTTCCAGACCAACAGCACCACCATTGCCATCTTCCTGGCGGCGGCGGTGGCCATCCTGATCTGGGTGGTACTGAACAAGACCACCTTCGGCTATGAGCTCAAGGCTGTCGGCCTGAACAAGAGCGCTGCCCGCTACGCCGGCATCAACGAGAAGAAGAACATCATCCTCTCCATGGCCATTGCCGGTGCACTGGCCGGTTTTGGTGCGGGCCTGTACTACCTGTCCAATGTGTCCCAGTGGAACCCGCTGAACTCCACCAGCCTGCCGGCCATGGGCTTCAACGGCATTTCCGTTGCTCTGCTGGCAAGCTCCAACCCCATCGGCACCATCTTCTCGGCACTGTTCATCTCGCACATCTCGGTGGGCGGCTCGTTCCTGTCCACCAAGTATTACCCCACGGAGATCTCGGACCTGATCAGCGGCATCATCATCTATCTGTGCGCATTCTCCATGCTGTTCCGCGGCAAGATCCACGCACTGCTGTTCAGGAATGCCGACAAGACCAACGTGAACGCAGAGCCTGCTGCTCCTGCAAAACCTGCAACCGAAAAGGAGGGCAAGTGATATGCTGCTTCTGATCAAATATACGCTGCTGTATGGCATCGTGCTGATGCTGGTGGCTCTGGGTGGTATGTTCAGTGAGCACTCCGGCATCATCAACATTGCGCTGGAAGGCATCATGGTCATCGGCGGTGTGGCAGGTGTGCTTACCCTGACCATGCTGCCCGCCGACATGTCTCCCTTCCTGGTGGTGCTGCTCACCATTCTGGCGGCGGCCCTGGCTGGCATGGTGTACAGCCTGCTGCTGGCCTTTGCCTCCATCAACCTGAAGGCGGACCAGACCATCGGCGGCACAGCCCTGAACCTGCTGGCCACCGCCATTGCCGTGGTCATCGCCAAATACTTCAGCGAGAGCGGCAGCGCCAAGCTGAACTATTCCAATAAGCCCTTCCTGTTCAGCATCGGCGGGCTGGAGCTCAGCGTCTTTGTTCCGCTGGGCATCATCCTGCTGATCATCAGCTATGTGGTGCTGTACAAGACCCGCTTCGGCCTGCGTCTGCGGGCCTGCGGCGAGCATCCCCAGGCAGCCGACTCGGTGGGCATCAATGTCTACAAGATGCGCTACGCTGGTGTGCTGCTCTCCGGTGCCCTGGGTGCCATTGGCGGCATGGCTTACATCGTGCCCCCGGTGCAGACCTGGAACTTTGAGGTGGGCGTGGCCGGTGCAGGCTTCCTGGCCCTGGCCGTTATGATCTTTGGCCAGTGGAAGCCCTTCAACATCTTTGGCGCGGCCATGTTCTTTGCCGTGTTTAAGAGTCTGGCCAACATTGCAGATTCCACCTTCCTGGCACAGCTGCACTGGTCCAGCAACATCTACAACATGATGCCGTTCGTGGCGTCCATGGTCATCCTGGCCTTCACTTCCAAGAACAGCATGGCACCCAAGGCGGAGGGCATCCCTTACGACAAGGGTTCCCGCTGATCCGGCAAGAAACAGCAAACTTTATCAGGCGCAGCTGCTTTTCATGGCGGCTGCGCCTTTTTTTGCCGGAACTTGGGCAGACTTCACAGAAAAAACTTGCTTTTGCTTGATTTTTTGCTATACTGAAACTAAGATGTCATACTATTTCGACAGGAGCGTGAACTTATGCGCATTTATGATCTGATCGCCAAAAAGCGCGACGGCGGCACCCACAGCCGCGAGGAACTGGAGACCATCGTCAACGGCTATGTGGCCGGAGACGTCACCGATTACCAGATGGCTGCCTGGATGATGGCCGTGTACCTGCGCGGCATGACCGACGAGGAAACGGCAGAACTTACCGACGTGATGGCTCACAGCGGCGTCATGGTGGATCTTTCGCCCATTCCGGGCATCAAGGTGGACAAGCACTCCACCGGCGGTGTGGGCGACAAGACCACGCTGGTGATCGCGCCCATCGTGGCAGCCTGCGGCGTCAAGATCGCCAAGATGAGCGGCCGGGGCCTTGGCCATACCGGCGGCACCATCGACAAGATGGAGAGCGTGCCCGGCACAAAGACGGCCCTCTCGCAGGAGGAGTTCTTTGCACAGGTCAACCGCATCGGCCTGTCGATCATCGGCCAGAGCGAGGGCATCGCGGTGGCAGATAAAAAGATGTACGCCCTGCGGGACGTGACCGCCACGGTGAGCTGCATCCCGCTCATCGCTTCCAGCATCATGTCCAAAAAGCTGGCCTCCGGTTCGGACGCCATCCTGCTGGATGTGACCACCGGCACCGGTGCCTTCATGAAGACGGTGGACCAGAGCATCGAGCTGGCAAAGCTCATGGTGTCCATCGGCACCCATCACGGCCGCCGGGTAGCCGCCATGATCACCGATATGGACACCCCGCTGGGCCACAACATCGGCAACAGTCTGGAAGTGATGGAGAGCATGGACGTGCTCAAGGGCCACGGCCCCGCCGACCTGACCGAAGTGTGCCTGCAGCTGGCCGCCAATATGCTGGTGCTGGCCGACAAGGGCACCCCGGCCGAGTGCCGCGCCATGGCAGAGGCTGCCATCGCCGATGGCTCTGCCTTTGTAAAGTGCAAGGAGATGTTTGCAGCCCAGGGTGGCGACATCCGCGTGCTGGACGACTACAGCCTGTTTGAACAGCCCGCCGCCAGCTATGAGCTGCTGGCCGAGCAGGACGGCTACATCGTGGCCAACGATGCCGAGAAGATCGGCTCTGCCAGTGTGCTGCTGGGTGCCGGCCGCCAGAAGAAGGGCGACCCGCTGGACTTTGCCGCCGGTATCACCCTGCACAAAAAGCGCGGCG
>CABQHF010000248.1 GCA_902463905.1 uncultured Faecalibacterium sp.
TATGGAGATCAAGCTCATTAACCTTACAAAATCCTTTGGCGCAAAGCAGGTGATCCAGCCTACAAGCTTTATCATTCAAAGTGGCAGTCTGACCACATTGCTGGGGCCCTCCGGCTGCGGCAAGACCACCCTGTTGCGGATGATCGCCGGACTGGAAACGCCGGATAGCGGTGAGATCTGGTTTGCGGATCGCTGTGTGTTCTCTTCGGAAAAGAAGATCAATCTTCCACCCGAAAAGCGCGGCCTTGGCGTTGTGTTTCAGGACTTTGCCCTCTGGCCGCACATGACTGTCTTTGAAAATGTGGCTTTTGGCCTGCGGGCGGCGGGCAAGACGGACAAATTGGACGAAAAGGTGAAAAATGCACTCCACGCTGTACAGCTGGATGATTTTGCCCAGCGGTATCCTCATCAGCTGTCCGGCGGTCAGCAGCAGCGTGTGGCTTTTGCCCGTGCCATCGTCATTGAACCGGTCTGCATCCTGTTTGATGAGCCGCTTTCCGCACTGGACGCACTGCTGCGGGAAGAAATGCGCTCGGAACTGCGGACGCTGATCACCAAGCTGGGCATTACCGGCGTGTTTGTGACCCACGACCAGATCGAGGCCATGAGCATGAGCGATGCCATTGCGGTTTGCCATGCCGGAAAAGTTGAGCAGTATGATGCCCCGGAAAATATCTATTCTCATCCAGCTACCGAATTTGTGGCACGGTTCGTGGGGTCCTCCAACTGGATCGATGCAAACCATCTGTTCCGTCCGGAACAAGCACAAACAGTCCCCACCGAACAGGCGGAAAAATACGATGCCGATGTCACGGCGGTGCAGTTCCTTGGCAGCAGCTACCAGCTGCAACTGAACCACAATGGACAGGACTGGACGTATATCAGCCCCCGACGGGTCTCAGTGGGCGAAAAAATCTCACTTTATCTGCCCCGCAACGCCATCGTTGCCGTCTGAAATTGCTTCCAGCCGCAAGGTGCGGCTGGATGATACATCATTGGAAATGAAAAAGGAGAATCCTTATGCGTAATTATAAAATCAGCCGTCGTAATTTTCTGGCTGTGGCGGGCACTCTGACTGCCGCTGCCGCCTTGACCGCCTGCGGCGGCTCCGCAAGCAGCACAGTTGCTTCCAGCACGACTTCTTCCAGCGTGGCAAGTGAGAGCACTCCCGCTGCAGCATCCGGCACCGGCAAAGTGACGGTCTATATGCCTTCTCCGGCAGGTCTGGCCGATAAGTTGGCCGAGGGCTTTACGGCAAAGACTGGCATCGAGGTAGAGCAGTTTCAGGGCACTACCGGCGAGATCCTCGCTCGTCTGGAAGCCGAAGCAGCAAACCCTGTGGCCGATGTGGTGATTCTGGCTTCTTGGTCGGATGGTCTGTCCATGAAGGCAGATGACAAGCTGGAAAGCTACACCCCGGAAAACGCCGACCTCATCGTGGACGGCTGGCTGGATGATGACAGTGTGCTGTTTGGTTACAGCGCATCCGCTGTGGGCGTTATTTATAACACCACGGTGTTCTCCACGCTGGATGCTGACTGGAAAGACCTTGGTAACGCAGAGTATCAGGATCAGCTGGCCATCCCCGATCCGGAAAAGTCCGGTGCCTGCAAGGACTTTGTGGCAGGCTATGTGGTCAAGAATGGCTGGGATGATTTTCAGGCTATGGCTGACAACGGTATGACGGTTCCCGGCGCAAACAAGGCTGCACTGGAGGCCGTCACCACCGGCGAAGTGGGCATCCTTGTGGCTGGCGTGGACTACAACGCCTATTCTTCCAAGAATAAGGGTGAGCCGCTGGACATCTACTACCCGGCAGGCGGCACCATCGTGAACCCCCGCCCGGCAATGATCCTGAAAACGGCTCCCAACATGGACAATGCCAAGGTGTTTGTCGATTATCTGTTCAGCGATGAGGCACAGCAGCTGGTGGCAAACGCCTATCTGCTGCCCGGCCGCACCGACATCAAGTGCGACAAGCGCAGCAATCTGGAGGATATCCCCCAGATCACGCCCGATTGGGACAAGATGATGGCGGAAGCCAGCGATGATGCCGCAAAGATCAACCAGATCTGCGGTGCCAGCAACGGGTAACGCTCCATGAAACAGACGAATCGTAAGGCGGATCTTCCGCTGCTGTTGCTGGCAGTGGTGCTGATCTTTCTGATCGTCTGTCCTGTGGGAATGATTTTTGCCAAGGCGGTCATGCAGAATGGCCGCCTTGACTTTTCTCCCGCCGTGCAGACGCTGTTGAACCCGGAAAATGCCCACATGATCGGCAATTCTCTGCTGTTGGGTGTGCTGGTGGTACTGCTGTCTACGCTGATTGCCGCACCGCTGGCCTATCTGTTCTCCCGGACAAAACTTGCCCGCTACCGTGTCTTTGACATCCTCTTTATGATCCCCTTCATGACACCGCCCTACATTGCCTCCATGGGCTGGATCTTATTTATGCAGAAAAAGGGCCTCTTGCAGCAGCTGATTCCCGCAGCTGCCGGATGCGAAAAGATCTTCTTCACACTGGGCGGTTTGGTGCTGGTGATGAGCCTGCACGTTTTTCCGTTCATGCTCACTATGCTCAAAAACGCCATGCTGAATATTCCTTCCAGTCTGGAAGAGGCAGGCGCGGTGTTCGGGGCGGGATTCGGTGCCCGGATGCGCAAGATCTTTCTACCACTGCTTTCCGGCAACTACGCCATTGGTGCGCTACTGGTGTTTGTGAAAACGCTGTCTGAATACGGCACTCCTTCTACGCTGGGCAAGCGCATCGGGTTTGAGGTGTTTACCACCGAGATTCACCGTCACGCCACCGTAGCACCCATCGACTTTGGCAGTTCGGCCACGCTCTCTTCCGTGCTGGTGGGCATCTGTCTCTGTATGTGGATGCTGCAGAATTACATTACCACGCGCAAAAGCTATAATCTGGTCAGCGGCAAGGGTGCCCGCCGCGTAGAGCAGTCCATGAGCAAAGGAGCCACCATCGGTGCGTGGGCATACATCG
>CABQHF010000249.1 GCA_902463905.1 uncultured Faecalibacterium sp.
AACTTCCAGCCGGGGGCGTTGTCGCTGTCGTCCAGCTTCACGCGGGCGTACTTGCTGATCTTCTCGGCCAGCTCGGCAGCCTTCTCGGAGACACCGGGCTTGTGGGCTGCGATGGGCACCACGACCACCTGGATGGGAGCAATGGCCGGGGGCAGGATCAGGCCGTCATCATCGCCGTGGGTCATGATGATGGCACCCACCAGACGGGTGGAAACGCCCCAGCTGGTCTGGAACGGATGATGCAGCTGGTTGTCGCGGCCGGTGAAGGTCACGTCGTAAGCCTTGCTGAACTTATCGCCGAAGTAGTGGCTGGTGCCGCTCTGCAGGGCCTTGCCGTCCTTCATCATGGCCTCGATGGTGTAGGTGGCCTCGGCACCGGCAAACTTTTCCTTGTCGGTCTTGCGGCCCTTCACCACGGGAATGGCCAGATCCTGCTCGCAGACATCTGCGTAGCAGTTCAGCTGCTGCTGGGTCTCAGCCTCAGCCTCAGCGGCGGTCTCATGGATGGTGTGGCCTTCCTGCCACCAGAACTCACGGCTGCGCAGGAAGGGGCGGGTGGTCTTTTCCCAGCGCACCACGCTGCACCACTGGTTGTACTTCATGGGAAGCTCGCGGTAGCTGTGCAGCACGCGGGACCAGTGGTCGCAGAACATGGTCTCGCTGGTGGGGCGCACGGCCAAGCGCTCTTCCAGCTTGTCGGAACCGCCCATCGTGACCCACGCCACCTCCGGCGCGAAGCCATTGACCAGTTCGCCCTCTTTCTGCAGCAGGCTTTCCGGGATCAGCACAGGCATGGCCACATTCTCATGGCCGGTAGCCTTGAACCGGGTGTCCAGGTCCTTCTGGATCAGCTCCCAGATGGCCTGGCCATAGGGGCGCAGGATGATGAAACCCTTCACACTGGAGTACTCCACCAGCTCTGCCTTCACGCAGATGTCGGTGTACCACTGTGCAAAGTTTTCTTCCTGACTGGTGATCGCCTGCACGAGCTTCTTGTTGTCTTTTGCCATTTTGTTTTATCCTCCCAAGGCCGTGCGCCAAACGCCGGGCGTTCCGCACGAACCAAAATAAAGCCCCGTCTGCAGCAGCAGCCGGGTGCCGCGCTGCAAGGGGCGGGGCTTTTTACCAAATCAGTTGTTCTGGGTGTGGCTGTCCACAAAGTTCACCACATCACCCACGGTGCGCAGAGATTCAATTGCGTCGTCCGGCACCTCAATGCCGAACTCGTCCTCCAGCGTCATCACCATGTCCACGATATCCAGGCTGTCGGCCTCAAAATCGCTCATGATATCGCTGTCCAAGGTGATCTTTTCCGGGTCAACGTCCAGCTGCTCCGCCAGCAATGCGCGGATCTTCTCAAAAGTATCCATTCCTGTGGTCTCCTTTTTTGCAGTTGTTTTGCATGCGCATCCAGCGGGGTCTCTCTGCAGTGCCGCGCGGCACGGCCCGCTGTATAAAGCGCTCTCTTTTTTTATATCCCATGCCATGCGTATTGTCAAGCCCTGTTTTCCAGTTCGCGGGGAACTCTTTGCGAAAAATTGCCCCGAAACCCGCTTTTCCGCTTGACAGATGCGCTCCGGGTTCTTATCATTATAAGAGAACAGTTTTCGGGGACTGACTGCCAGCCCCTTGAAAGGAGTTTTGAGCATGGAGCTTTCATTTACCAAAATGCAGGGCTGCGCCAACGATTATATCTATCTGGACTGTCGCACCGCCGGTGTGCCGGAGGAGATCGCGGCCCTTTCAGAGAAGCTGTCCCGGCGGCATTTTTCCATCGGTGCCGACGGCATCATCTGCATCTGTGCGCCCCGCACCGCCGGGGCGGATGCCATGATGCGCATCTTCAACGCGGACGGCAGCGAGGGCCGGATGTGCGGCAACGGCATCCGCTGCGTGGCCGAGTGGCTGTACACCCACGGCACGGCTAAAGAGCAGCTTGCCATTGACACTCTCAGCGGCCTCAAGACCGTCACCCACAAGGGCGAGGGCCTGTGGCAGGTGGAGATGGGCGCTTACAGCACCTTGCCCGCCGACCTGCCCGCTGTGAACATGGGCGATGGCCCGCTGGTGAACAAGACCCTGGTGGTGGACGGTATGCCCTGGCAGGTGACCTGCATCAGCGTGGGCAACCCCCACTGCGTGACCGTGCTGGAGGATGTGGACAGCCTGAAGCTGGAGAAAATCGGCCCGGCCTTTGAGCACCACAAGAACTTCCCGGAGCGCATCAACACCGAATTCGTGCAGGTGGTGGACGCCACCCACCTGAAGATGCGGGTGTGGGAGCGCGGCAGCGGCGAGACCTGGGCCTGCGGCACCGGCACCTGCGCTACCGTGGCGGCCATGACCGAGTTGGGCATCTGCCCGGCCGGCGAGGACGTGCATGTCCAGCTGCGGGGCGGTGAACTGACCATCCGGGTGCTGCCGGGCAACGAACTGCGCATGACCGGCGCCGCCGAGACCGTGTGCGAAGGCGTAACGAACGTATAAAGAGGCAAGCTGCCTCGCCCTCTCCGTCATTGCTGACGCAATGCCACCTCTCCCAAGGGGAGAGGCAAGAGCCTGACCGTCACGTTCTTGGCTCTCCCTTTGGGAGAGCTGCTGAGCGCAGCGAAGCTGAGAGGGCGGATATCACAACATAAGCGAGGGAAAGTATCATGAAGATGAACAAACACTACAATGAGCTGAAGGCCAGCTACCTGTTCGTGGACATTGCCCACAAGGTGGCCGCTTATCAGGAGGCACACCCGGAAAAGGAGATCATCCGTCTGGGCATCGGCGATGTGACCCAGCCGCTGGCCAAGTGCGTGGTCAAGGCCATGCATGACGCTGCCGACGAGATGGGTACCAAGGAAGGCTTCCACGGCTATGGCCCGGAGCAGGGCTACCCCTTCCTGAAGCAGGCCATCCAGGGCTACTACGCCGGCCGCGGCACCAAGATCGCTGAGGATGAGATCTTCATCTCCGACGGTGCCAAGAGCGACCTGGCCAACGTGCTGG
>CABQHF010000250.1 GCA_902463905.1 uncultured Faecalibacterium sp.
GCAACTGCGGCGCTCTGTCCATCCCCGAGCTGCAGCAGAAGGCCAAGCTGACCGTCGTGTCCTCCACCTCCATTGTGGAGGGCGGCAGCCATGACGTCGTGCTGAAGAACGCCACCCCCAACATCATCAACGGCTAAAGAACAAAACCCTCTCAGTCTGCTCATTTCACTCGCATCCAGCTCCCCCGAAAGGGGGAGCTTTTTCGTTGAATCGGAAAGTTTCCCTTCTCGATAAAAGCTCGCCCTTCGGGAGAGCTGGCATCGCGTAAGCGATGACTGAGAGGGTTGTTCTTCAGTTCGATCGCAATCCCAGAAAATATCACAAAACCCTTGCGCAGGCCTGCGATTGGTGTTATCATGTTAGAAACATCCTGTCAAGACAGGGCGAGGGCTTTCCGCCGGGGTTCTGTACTCAGGACGGGAACTGGGAAACGGCAGCGGCCCGCGGGCTGTGCCGTTGAGAAGAAGAGAGGAAACATTCATGGACGAAATCAAGGTTGTGCCTTATATTCCGGATGAGGACTACGACAACCCCGCAATGGTCGTGGATTTTTATGAATTTACGATGGCAAACTGCCTGTTCCTGCACGGATTCAAGGACACCACGCTGGTGTTTGACATGTTCTTCCGCAAGAACCCGGACAATCAGGGCTATTCCATCAGCGCCGGTCAGCGCAAGCTGACCCGCTTTCTGCTGAATTACCATTTCAACGCACAGGACATCTGGTGGCTGCGCACCAAGGGTATGAGCGAGGAATTCTGCGAGTATCTGCGCACCTACCGCTGGAAGGGCGACATGTATGCCCTGCCGGAGGGCACTGTGTGCTATCCCCATGTGCAGATGGTGCGCATTGAGTGCGATCTGGTGGGCGCCATCCTCATTGAGACCTACTTGCTGCAGACGATGAACTTCCACAGCCTCATCGCCACCAAGGCCACCCGGGTCACGGGCCTGAACACCCACACCCCTCGCAGCGTCATGGAGTTCGGCACCCGCCGTGCACAGGGCGAGAGCGCCGGCAACGATGGTGCCTATGCGGCGGTCCTGGGCGGCTGCGTGGGTACGGCCAACTGTCTGGCTGAGATGAAGTTCGGCTCGGACGTCAAGGCCGTGGGCACCGTGGCACACAGCTTCATCGAGTTCTTCCCGACGGAATTCGACGCCTTCAAGGCATTTGCCGACACCTACCCGGACTCGGTCAGCCTGCTGCTGGATACCTACAACATCATGGAGAGCGGTCTGCCCAACCTGATCAAGCTGGACGACTACCTGATCGAGAAGTACCCCAATGACCCCAACCGCCGCGTCAAGAGCGCCCGCATCGACTCCGGCGACCTGGCCCGCGGCTCCAAGCGTCTGCGCAAGGCACTGGATGCTGTCGGCAAGCCGTACATCAAGCTGGTGGCTTCCAACGGTCTGGACGAAAAGAAGATCGCCAACATGGAGCTGTACGAGCATGCCCATTTTGATTCCTACGGCGTGGGCGAAAACCTGATCACCTCCGCTTCCGACCCCGTGTTCGGCGGCGTGTACAAGCTGGTGGCTGTCAAGCAGCCGGACGGCAGCTATACCCCCAAGATGAAGTGCTCGGATTCGGCCAGCAAGGCCATCATCCCCGGCAAGAAGATGCCCTGGCGTCTCTACGATGAAAACGGACAGGCCCAGTGTGATCTGATCGCCATGGACGGCGAGGTGATCGAGGCCGGCAAGCCCATCACGATGGTCAACCTGGATTCTGACGCTATTGAGCGCACTGTTACCTTTACCCCGACGGCGGTCAAGCCGCTGCTGGTGCCGCACATCCTGGGCGGCCAGCTGGCCATCGAGCTGCCCTCCATTGCCGAGAAGAAGGCCTACATTGCAAAACAGCTCACCGAGGAGACCTGGGAGAGCGAGCTGCGCTTAGAGTGCCCGCACAAGCATTACGTCAACATGACCCCTGCCGTGGCCGAGTGCCGCGCCAGAATGTACGCAGAGCTGCACGGCGGTAAAGTGTAAAAACCACGCGGAAGCGAAATCAATAGAAAAATGCAATGAAAAGGCATGAACCTGTGTATCGCATGGGTCTGTGCCTTTTCTCGTTTGACATGCGCGGAAAACACCAGCAAAATGAAAAGAATTGGTTGAAATGGATACAAAAAAGTATTATAATAGGTAGGCGTAAGTGGTGCGTTCTTTATGCGGATCCATCTGCAAAAAGGTGACAGGAACGCCCGTTGTACAAAAACAGAGGAGGAACTATTATGCAGCCGATTACCTACATGACGTCGCTTCTCACCTTTTATATGAAGGGTGAGATCAAGAGCGAGCAGAACTTTATCAGCTTTAAGACCCCGAACACCATCCTCGGCCTGATCCCTCTGGGAGCCAGAACTGATAAGATGGCTGTGAACCAGATCGCTTCGACGACCTCGAACAGCCGCCTGCTGCTGAAGCCGCTGATCCTGGGTATCATTGTTGCCTATCTGGGCCTGTCCCTCCTGGGGGACGATTTCCTTCTGGCGCTCATCATGCTGCTGATCGCGGCAAACTTCGTGATTGACGCCTTTGAGTACAACCTGGTCGTGACGACGACTGCAGGTCAGCAGAAGGTGATCGATTTCCTGATCTTCGACAAGGCAAAAGCTGTCTTGGCCGAGCATCAGATCAATGCAATGATCTCCAATCGTATGCATGACACGAACGGCCGCGAGCAGACCGACCGCATCGTGGATGCCATCAACAGAAGATATTGATGGCAGTTCTGCCGGTTGCGGCAAAGCCTTTTCTTGACAAAGAGGGCAGACTGTTGCATCATCAGCATCATTGATTTGAAATTCAAGGATGTTCCCATCATACTGGAAAGATGGGGCATTTGAACCTTACGCCTGTTATTCCCGGCTCCCTGCAGCAATGCGGGGTAGCAGGACTTTATAAGCCGGGTATCGGTGTGCCGCTGTGGTGAAATTGGCAGACACGAGGGACTTAAAATCCCTTTCTGGAG
>CABQHF010000251.1 GCA_902463905.1 uncultured Faecalibacterium sp.
ACCGAAAAGCAGTTTGAATCGGACATTGCGGCGGCGCTGCTCTCCCCTGCCGGGGGCTACACCCGCAACGGGGATTGCTACGACCCCAAGCTGGGGCTGTTTGTGGATACCCTGATCCGCTTTGTGCAAAAGACCCAGCCCAACGAGTGGGCATTTTTTGAAAAGCAGAACCCGGTAAACCCGGTGCGGAAGTTCTGCACGGCCTTTAACAATGCCTGCGATGCGGACGGGCTGCTTTCGGTGCTGCGGTATGGGTTCAAGCACCGGGGACGGCGGTTCCGGGTGTGCTATTTTCAGCCGGAATCCGCGCTGAACCAGAAGGACGCCCAGCGCTACGCCCAAAACGAGATCACCTGCAACCGGCAGTGGTTCTACTCCGACACCACCCACAACTCGGTGGACATGGTGCTGGCGGTAAACGGCATCCCGGTGTTCGCCTTTGAGCTGAAGAACCAGTTCACCGGGCAGACCGTGGAGAACGCCAAGCAGCAGTGGATGCACGACCGGGACCCCCGGGAGGTGTGTTTCCAGTTCAACAAGCGCATTCTGGGCTACTTTTGCGTAGACCTGACCGAGGTGTGGATGGCCACCCGGCTGGCGGGCAAGGACACCCGCTTTCTGCCCTTCAATCAGGGCTCCAACGGTGCCGGGCGGGACGGCGGTGCAGGCAACCCGCCCAACCCCAACGGCTACCTTACCGCCTACCTCTGGGAAGAAGTGTTCCAGAAGGACAGCATGATGGACATCCTGCAAAAGTTCATGAGCCTGCAGGACGGCAAGACCCTGATCTTTCCCCGGTACCATCAGCTGGACGTGGTGCGCAAGCTGGTGGCAGATGTGCGGCAGAAGGGTGCCGGGCAGCACTATCTCATCCAGCACAGCGCCGGGTCGGGCAAGTCCAACTCCATTGCTTGGACGGCGTACCGGCTGGCTTCCCTGTTCAACACCGAGAACAAGCCGGTGTTTGCCAGCGTCATCGTGGTGACTGACCGCACCGTGCTGGACGCACAGCTGCAGGAGACCATCTCCGGCTTCGACCATACGCTGGGTGCGGTGGAGGCCATCGGCGAGGACAAAAACTCCGGCGACCTGCGGGATGCCATCAACAACGGCGCACGCATCATCATCACCACGCTGCAAAAGTTCCCGGTCATCTACACCGAGGTGAACAAGACCGCCGGGAAGAACTATGCCGTTATCATCGACGAAGCGCACTCCTCCCAGACCGGCACCTCTGCTTTGAAGCTGAAAGCCGCCCTTGCCGACACCGAGGACGCGCTGCGGGAATATGCCGAGCTGGAAGGCAAAGCGGAGGACGAGATCGACCCGGAGGATGCGCTGGTGAAGGAGCTGACCTCCCACGGACGGCACAAGAACCTGTCCTTCTTTGCCTTTACCGCCACCCCAAAAGCCGCCACGCTGGAACTGTTCGGCACCGAGTACCCGGACGGCAGCCACCACCCCTTCCACATTTACAGTATGCGGCAGGCCATTGAGGAAGGGTTCATTCTGGATGTGCTGCAAAACTACATGACCTATTCCACCTGCTTCAAGATCGCCAAGACCATCCCGGACAACCCCGACCTGCCTGCCAGCCGGGCGGCGAAGCTCATCCGCAAGTATGAAGAGCTGCACCCCTACAACATCAGCCAGAAGGCAAAGATCATTGTAGAGACCTTCCGGGAGACCACCAGCCACAAGATCGGCGGGCGGGGCAAGATGATGGTGGTCACCTCCTCCCGGCTGGCGGCGGTGCGGTACTTCCACGAGGTCAAGCGCTACATTGCGGAGCAGGGCTATGACGATGTGCAGATCTTAGCGGCATTTTCCGGTGCCGTACCGGACGGCGGCGTGGAGTACACGGAGCAGTCCCTGAACGTCCGCGCCGACGGCAGCCACATTGCAGAGAGCCAGACCAAAAAGGAGTTCCACAACAACTTCAATGTGCTCATCGTGGCAGAAAAATACCAGACCGGTTTTGACGAACCGCTGCTCCACACCATGATCGTGGACAAAAAGCTGAAGGGCGTCAAGGCAGTACAGACCCTCTCCCGCCTGAACCGTACCTGTCCTGGCAAAACCGACACCTTTGTGCTGGATTTTGTGAACAAGGCAGAGGACATCCGGGAGGCCTTCCAGCCGTTTTATCAGGAAACCTTTCTGGAGCAGGAGGTCAACACCGACCTCATTTACAAGACCCAGAAGGAGCTGCGGAGCTTTGCCGTCTATTCCGATGCAGACGTGGAAGCCTTTGCCAAGGAGTATTTCCGCAGCACCAAGCAGGATAAAAACGCCGTGGGCCGCATGAGCAGCGTTTTGAAGCCGGTGGCAGACCGCTACAACCAGAAAACGCAGGCCGAGCGGTACCAGTTCCGCCGCCTGCTGCGCAGCCTTGTCAAGTGGTACGGCTACGTTTCACAGGTGGCGCGGATGTTCGATGAAGAGCTGCACAAGGAGAACGTATTCTGCGCTTACCTGCTCAAGCTGCTGCCGCCGGACGAGGTCTCTCCGCTGGATCTGGAGGGCAAATTGCAGCTGGAGTATTACAAGCTGCAAAAGACCTTTGCCGGTGCCATCGAGCTGGAACACGCCAAGGGCGTCTACGAGCCGGTCACCCAGAAAGGTGCTCTGGGGCACGACCCCAAGGAGCCGCTGGACGAGATCATTCTGAAGATCAACGAGAAGTTCAAGGGCGAGTTCACCAATGCCGACCGGGTGCTGCTTACTGCCCTGCATGACCGTCTGCTGGCCGACCCGAAGCTGGCAAAGCTGGCGCGCAGCTCCGACCCGCAGATCTTTACCGAGAGCATCTTCCCCAAGGCTTTTGATACTGCCGCACAGGACAGCTATCTCGAAGCGCAGGACACCTTCTCTTCCCTGTTTGAGGACACCAGCAAGTACAAGGCTATTATGTCAGCTCTGGCAGAGTGGCTGTATGGAGAATTCCG
>CABQHF010000252.1 GCA_902463905.1 uncultured Faecalibacterium sp.
CAATGGCCAGCTTATCGCCGGAGACCGACTGCATGATGGCGCTGATCATGGGGATGTTCATTTCCAACGGGCACTCTTCCTGACCCTTGCGGTACTTGACCAGCGGGGTCTTGAGGCTGACAGCAGTGGGAACATTTTCTGCAGAGGAATAGCCGGGCACTAGCAGATACTCGCCAAAGGTGCGGGAGGGTTCTTCATAGAAATAAGCCATAGTCAAACTCCTTTTCTCTTATCGCAGCATGAAGCTATCGCAGCATGAAGCATTCTACAACAAAATCATTCATGTTTGAGCCATCTAAATTGATTGTATATACTTTACCATACTCGGCCTCAGAATACAAACCCCTGCCGCGCCAAACTTTGAAACTGTCCTTTTGAGAAAAACAGGCAAAATGCCCACCAAAACCGCGCAAGGTCATACTTTTTGACGATTCCGGCGGTTTTCGGCATGCAAAAAAGCTCGTCCGGGACCCGGACGAGCTTTTTTGCACACGAAGCGGGACATCGCCTGTGCGGCACACGGAGCACAGACTGTGAAGGAGTTCCAGTCGGAGGAGGAGGCCCGGTGCCCGATATCCCAAAAACAAGAAGAAAAAGATTTCACACACAGCCAGGGGATCTCGGCCCTTGCTGTAACCATATTGTAACTCTTTTGATACTATTTTGCAATAGGGTTCTGTCACTTTTTTGTAATTATTTTTGTGAACTTTTTATGACCCGATCTTCAGATAGCACTCAAAGCTGGTGCGGCCGTCGTGGCGGCCCTGCACATACCACCCCTCTTCCGAGGGTGCATACAGCAGTTCCACCGTGTCCCCCATGGGGATCTCCCGGTGGTAGTTCACGGCGGCAAAGGTCACCGGGCCCGCCTGCAGCACCTCCGGCGGCAGAGCGTCGCAGGCAAGATCCAGATAATAGGCGTTGTTGATGTGGCCGTTCAGGTCGCACAGCGAGTAGCTGGCCCTGCACTCCCCTGCCGACGTCAGCTCTTTGCACCGGTGGGTGTGCAGGGACAGCTCCCCTTCCACCGTCTCATTCCAGAAATTTTCCACGGTCCAGTTCGGTTCCCGCATGATGTGGCCGCCGGTCAGGTCCACCAGGATCCAGCGGCAGTCCACCGTGGCCACCAGCTTCCCGGCGGCATCCGTGACCGTAGTGATGCGCTTGATGGCACCCCGGCGGCTGTGCTCGGCGCGGGTGGTCAGGGTGAGCGCCTCGGTGCGGCGGGGCACCCGCACAAACTGCAGGGCCTGCTTGCCCACCAGAAACGCCACGTTGTGGTCCTGGAAAAACTTGTCATCCATGCCAAAGGCACGGGCGTGGTCGGCAGATACCTGCTCCACATAGCGCAGCAGGGCGCTGGGCTTGAGCAGGCTGCGGAAGTCCGCATCCGCATTGAGCACCGTTGCGGTCTCGGTGTAAAAATTGGGCTCCATAATGTTCCTTTCCCATCCGAAATGATTTCAAAAAGGCCCCGCTCTCTCCATCGTCTGCGGCAGCAGCAGATCCGAGAGGGCGGGGCCGTCTGTTTAATACTGGTTGCGGCTCTTTTTGCGCAGTTTGCGCCAGATGTTGAAGCAGGCCAGCGCCACCATGGCGGCCAGCAGCGACAGGAACAGCAGGCTGCTGCCGCCCTCGTCGTAGCTCTTCATCTCGCTCCACTTCACGTCCAGCTCGCTGTTCACGTCATCGCTCAGAGCGGTGAACACCCGTTCCTTCGCGGCAAGTTCTTCCGGCGGATAAGCGATCTCGCTGTCGCGCAGGTCCTCGTCCAGCACCTCCCGCACCGACTCCATAGGAGTGGTGTAGCCGATGTACTCGGCGTTTGCCTTGCCGATGTCCGTCTCACACATGAAGTTGATGAACATTTCGGCGGCTTCCTGGTGCTCACTCGTGGCGGGGATGGCCATGCAGTCCACCGACAGCACACTGCCCTCCTCCGGGAACACCCAGGCAAGGTCGGGGTTATCGTCGATCATGGTGATGGCGTCGCCGGAGTAGTACACGCCGATGGCTGCCTCACCGCCGATCATTTTATCAAAGATCTCATCCATGACGTAGGCCTGCACCAGCGGCTTCTGAGCCTTGAGCTCTTTCACCACCTCGTCCACTTCTTCCGTGGACTGGGGGTTGATGTCATGGCCGCTCTTGAAGGCCGCAATGGCGTAGGCGTCGCGGCTGTTGTTGAACATCAGGATGTTGCCGGCATACTGTTCATCCCACAGGTCCGCCCAGCTGGTGGGTGCCTTGTCCACCATCGTGGTGTTGTAGATGATGCCGGTGGTGCACAGCATGTAGGGCACCGTATAGGCGTTCTGGGGGTCGTAATCCGGGTTGCGGTATTCCGCGTCGATCTTCTGGAAGTTGGGGATGTTGTCGTAGTTGAGGGGCTTGAGCATCCCTTCTGCGATCATCTTGGCCACCATGTAATCCGACGGGATCACCACATCGTAGTCCGCCGCACCGGATTTCAGCTTGGCGTACATGGACTCGTTGGAATCGAAGGTGGTGTAGTTCACCTTGATGCCGGTCAGGTCCTCAAAGGCGGACACCACGTCCACGCTGTCATCCGAACCGTTGGAGATGTACTCGCCCCAGTTGTAGACGTTCAGGGTGATGTTCTGGCCCTTGAAGCGGGTCCAGTCGTAATCGCCAGACACCGAAACGTCCTCATTCACCTCAATGGTGTCTGCCGCAAAGGCCGGCAGCGTGCAGCACACCGCCAGCGCCAGCGTGAGCAGCAGAACGGCAAAACGTTTCATCACACGCCCTCCCCTCTCAGCGCCTTCTGGTCGCGGCGGTAGCTGCGGCTTTCCATGGCGTTGGAAATCAGAATGATGCACAGGATCACCACGAACATGATGGTGGACAGTGCGTAGATCTCCGGGCTGACCTTCTTGCGGGTCATGGAGTAGATGGCGATGGGCAG
>CABQHF010000253.1 GCA_902463905.1 uncultured Faecalibacterium sp.
TTGCAGGCCAGCCCGCCGAACAGAAAGCCGCCGATGATGCCGCCGTAGATGGCAAGGCCGCCGTCGCGGATGGCGATCATCTCCCAGATGCTCTGGTATTTGAACGGTGCCATGGCCACATAGTAGGCCCGGGCGCTGGCAATGCCCAGCACCACGCCGATGAGGATCACGTCCACCATGCTGTCCGGGTCCACGCCGAACTCGATGCTGTGGCGGAACGCAAACACCAGCGCCAGGCACAGGCCCACGGCGATGCACACGCCGTACCAGTAAATGCTCACCCCGCCAATGGTAAACGCCACGCGGTCGATCTCAAAGCTCAGGCCAAGGCCCGGGAACTGTACCAGATTCATCACTCGTCATCCTCCTCATCCTCTCCGGCCTGCGGCGCGGTGCCGTCGGGCTGGATGTACATGGTGGCCATGCGGTCGGTGCACAGGATGTGCTGCAGGGCCGCGTCCGCGTCCTCTGCCGTCAGGCCTGCCAGCATGGTGATCTGCTGGGCCACGGTCTGTCCGCTGAGGGCAAAGTCTGCCATCTGGCTGGCCGAGTCCTCCACGTTTTCCAGATTTTCGATCAGCTGGCCGTATTTTTCGTTCTTGCACAGGGTAAAGATCTCGCGGTCCACGCCCTCGGCGCGGATGCGGGCGATCTCGTCCAGCAGCAGCTGCCGCACGGTGTCCGGCTCGTCGCTCTCGCCGGTGAACAGGATGCAGCAGCAGCCGTCCACCCGCAGCACCTCCCCGCCGAAACCGGGGTTCACGAGGCCCTCATCGTACAGGCGGCGGTACAGCGGCGACATGCCGCCCACGATGCAGCAGAGGATGAGGTCATACAGCGCCTCGGTGCGCAGGTCGCCCTCCGGCAGCGGCTCTTCCTTGAAACCGAGGCCGAAGCAGGGCTCGGACACCGGCATTTTCAGGGTCGTTTCGGTGGTGACAAGGGTCATGGGCTCCGGCGTCCACAGCCGCTGCACCCGCTCGGTGCTGTGGGGCTCCATCAGGCCGTGGCGCGCGCAGGCGGCCAGCACCCGTTCCATGGTGGTGTCACCGGCGGCGGCCAGCACCATGTTGTCCGGGGCATAAAAGGCCCGGCAGCTGTCGTAGAGCATCTCCGGGGTGATCTGGGCAATGCTTTCCACCGTGCCCGCAATGTCGCTGCGGATGGGGTGGCTGTGATACAGGCACTCGAACAGGCCGGTGATGAGCCGCCAGTCCGGGCTGTCGTCGTACATTTTGATCTCCTGCCCGATGATGCCCTGCTCCTTGGCAATGGTCTGCTCGGTGAAGTAGGGGTGGGTCACCATGCCCAGCAGCACATCCAGACTTTCGTCCAGCTGCTGGGTGGCGGTGAACAGGTAGCAGGTGCGGTCAAAGCTGGTAAAGGCGTTGGCGTTGGCACCGGTCTTGGCGTACTTGGCAAAGGCGTCGCCGTCCTGGTCCTCGAACATCTTGTGTTCCAGAAAATGCGCCACACCGGCGGGCAGATGCACCTCTTTGCCGTCCAGCCGGAAATCCCGGTCGATGGAGCCGAATTTGGTAGCAAAGATGACGTGGGTGCTGGAGTAGCCCGGCATGGGCCGCACCAGCACGGTCAGGCCGGAGGGCAGCACCTTCCACTGGTCGGCCACGGCCTGTTCCAGCACGGTCTGTTTGGTATCAGGCATGGGTCGGTTCCTCCTTTGTGAGCAGATAGCTGACCGACAGGGTCAGCTGGCGCAGGATGCTGCGCACGTCCTCCTTGGTCACCGCCTGCAGGGCCGCGCGGGCCTGGGCCGGGGTCTGGATGGGGGCCGCACTGTTGGCACCGGCCCGCAGCACCTCGATGTAATACCAGGTCTCCATGCCGCCCAGGCTGTCCTCCACGCCGTTCATGCCGCTGAGCAGGCCCCGGCGGCAGTCCTCCAGCTCTTCGTCGGTGATGGGCCCGTCGCACAGGTCGGCCAGCTCCTTGAGGATGGCCTGTTCGGCGCGGGCCGCGTCGGCGTGCTCCACACCGCTGTTCACGGCCATGCTGCCGGTAAAGCTCTGGAAGGAGGCCGAGCAGTAGTAGCACAGGTGGTCGCGCTCCCGCACATTGAGGAACAGGCGGCTGGTCACGCTGCCGCCGTACAGGGCCATGGCAAGCCGCACAGCGGCCAGCTGCCGGGGCTGCATGGGCTGCCCCAGCGTAAACAGCATGCACAGCTTGGCCTGCACCATATCAAAGTTCTCGGTCTTGTGCACCGGTGCCTGCCGGGGGGTGGCCATATTTTCCACCAGCGGCAGGGGTGCCCGGTCGATGGCGGTCAGCTCGGCCAGCAGCGCATCCCGGATGGCCGCCGTCTGGGCATCGTCGCAGCCCAGCACGATGAGCTCGATGCTGGCGGTGCGCAGCATTTCGCGGTAAGCCGCGGTCAGCTGCTCCGGGGTCAGGCCGTCCACCTCTTCCAGATAGCCCTCCTGCCGCACGGCGGCGGGGCTGTCGCCGAAGAATTCCCGGTTGGCCTGCCGCAGGCAGTAGATGCGCTTGTCGTTCAGTTCATCTTCCAGTGCCTTTTTCAGCATCTGCTTTTCGATCTCCACGGCCTGCGGGTCGAACACGCCGCCCACGAAGGCCGGGTGGAAAGCCGCCCCCAGCGCAATGGAGGCATATTCCCGGGTCAGGGGCTCCCCTTCCAGCGCAAACCGATCCTTGATGCCGGTCACGCTGACGCACAGGTTGTGGTTGCAGCCCATGGGGCGGGCGTCCACGGTCAGGTCTGCGCCGTACAGCTTTGCCAGCTTCTTGGTCAGCAGGGTCATGTCCGGGCAGTCGGCGTAGCCGCGCTCCAGCACCAGCGGCAGCAGGGCGTGGGCGGTGGCCGTGGCCCGCTGTGCCGGGAAGGCAAAATGGATGCTGATGCGGCAGCGGTTGAATTTTTCCGCCGGGTCGCAGGAAAGATGCA
>CABQHF010000254.1 GCA_902463905.1 uncultured Faecalibacterium sp.
CCGCCGACACGGCCATCCACGGCAGGCCCAGCGCCGACAGCCGCAGCATGCCCCGGGCCGACGCCGCGTCCCGGCTCAGCTCCTCGGTGAGCAGGCGGGTGGCCGCCACCGAGATGCCCGCCGTAGCCAGCGTGACGAACAGCCCGTACACCGCCAGCACCAGCTGGTACAGGCCCATGCCCTCGCCGCCCAGCGCGTTGGCCAGCCCGATGCGCAGCCCCAGCCCCGCCAGACGCAGCACCACGTCCGACCCGGTGAGCAGGGCCGCGTTCTTCCAGTAGTTTGGCCGGTATTTCTGCCCCATGCGCACCCCTCCCGCCGGTTTTCTGCCCTGCTGCCAGCCTATGCACCCCCGGCGCAAAACATGAGCGGCGGCATGGGTTGTTTTGCCGCACTTTTTATGGTATAGTTAACAGTGGTCAGGCAGGGCACGCCCCTGCCCGCATATTGAGCAAGGAGGAAGCGCACAGCCCGGGTCCTGCCCCTGCCGTGCGCAACAAAGAGAATGAGCGAAGAATGCACCCATGACTGCTCCAATTGCAGTGCAGCCTGTTCTTCCCGCGATGCAGCGCCCCAGCACGACGCCCCCAACCCGCACAGCCGCGTCAAGAAGGTCATCGGCGTGGTGTCCGGCAAGGGCGGCGTGGGCAAGAGCATGACCAGCGCCCTGCTGGCCTGTGCCATGGCCCGCCGCGGCTACCACTGCGGCATCCTGGACGCCGACATCACCGGCCCGTCCATCCCCAAGCTGTTCGGCATCCATGGCCGCGCCATGGCCGACGAAAAGGGCTGCTGGCCCATCCAGAGCCGCATGGGCATTGACGTGATGAGCATCAACCTGCTGGTGGAAAACGAAGAGGACCCCGTGGTGTGGCGCGGCCCGGTCATTGCCGGTGCCGTGAAGCAGTTCTGGACCGACGTGGTCTGGAAGGACGTGGATTTCCTGTTCGTGGACATGCCCCCGGGCACCGGTGACGTGCCCCTGACCGTGTTCCAGAGCCTGCCCGTGGACGGCATCGTGGTGGTGGCAAGCCCCCAGGAGCTGGTGAGCATGATCGTGGCCAAGGCCGTGAACATGGCCGAGATGATGAAGGTGCCCATGCTGGGCATCGTGGAGAACATGAGCTACATCGTCTGCCCGGACTGCGGCAAGCACATCAACGTGTTCGGCAACAGCCATGTGGACGAGGTGGCCGCAAAGCACCATCTGCCCGTGCTGGCTAAGTGCCCCATCGACCCGAAACTGGCCGAGCTGTCGGACGCCGGCATGATCGAGACTTACGGCGGCGAGTACCTGGAGGGTGCCGCCGACGCCTGCGAGAAGCTGCTGAAGAAGTAACTGCTCCGGCAAGGCCTGACGATTTGAAATGCCCTCCGCGTTGCTCTGGGCATCTTTAGCGGAAACATTATTTTGGATTTTGCAAATCCGGCAGGGCTGCGGCCCCGCCGGATTTGCTTTTTCACGGGAGGGGGCGTTCCGGGAAGCTGCATCGGCTGCTGTTGGCCTACGGCCAAATCGCAGCAGACAAATCCGTCTTTTGCACAACCGGCCGATGGTTTTTCTTGCTTTTTGGAAGCAGTATGGTACAATGGACTCAGAAGAGGACACAGGAGGTGTGTTTATGGGAACCCTTTCTTACCCGGAACTGGAAGCTACGATCCGGCTGCTGCTGAAAAAATACCACGCCGAATACGCCCTGCTGTTCGGCTCCTATGCCCGCGGCGAAGCCACCCCCAACTCCGACATCGACCTTGTGGTGGTGGGCGGCCCCGGCTTCCGTGCACGGGACATCTTTGCTCTGGGCGAAGAGCTGCGCCAGCTGACGCGGAAGGACGCCGACGTCTTTGAGCTGCGGGAGCTGAACACCGGCACCCCGTTTTACAACACCGTTATGCAGGAAGGGGTGCGCATCGCGTGAAAAAGTCGGACAAAGAGCGTCTGAAAAAGATCGTTTCCACCTGGGAGAACCTGTCCCGCCAGATGCAGCAGCGCGGCATCACACCGGAGCTTCTGCTGGAGGACGAGTTTTCCCAGTGGGCTGTCACCACCCCGCTGTACAACATCGGGGAGCAGGTTTACCAGCTGAGCAGCGAGTTCAAAGCCGCCTACCCGGACCAGCCGTGGAACATGGTGGCCGGCCTGCGGCACCGCCTTGTGCATGATTACGACGGTATCAACTGGACCATCATCGTGGAAGTCGTCTTTTCCGATCTGGACCCTTTTGTGGATGCTGTACGGGAGATCCTGGCCGGGATGTGAGAAACTCCCCCGCCAAAAGACATTCTTTTGCCGCTTTAAAAAACAAGGTTCTGCACCGGTTTTTGGTTTTATTTTTCGTTTTGTGAAGCGGGTTCAACTTTTCGTTTGTTTTTTTGAAACATTTTCTGCTTTTCCGCTCTTGTAAATCCCCCGGCAAGGCTTTATAATAATAAAGCGTAAGCAGTCTGCACTGCGGACTGCCGGTGTAAGCGTGGAAATCCGGGGCCGCCCGGAGCCGGTGACGGTTCCCTGCACGCATTGTGGCGGGCAGAGCGGCCTCGTCTTTTTCAAAATTTATAGAGTAATTGGGAAAAAGGAGTATTCTACTATGCTGACGAATGAATACCTGAAGCGCGTGTACGAAGGCCTGGAAAAGCGCAATGCCAACGAGCCGGAATTCCTGCAGGCTGTGCGTGAGGTGCTGGAGAGCATCCAGCCCGTGGTGGAAAAGCACCCCGAGTACGAGAAGGCCGGCCTCATCGAGCGTCTGGTGGAGCCGGAGCGCATCATCAGCTTCCGTGTGCCCTGGGTCGATGATCAGGGCAAGGTCCAGGTGAACCGCGGCTACCGCGTGCAGTTCAACAGCGCCATCGGCCCCTACAAGGGCGGTCTGCGCTTCCATCCCTCTGTCAACCAGGGCATCCTGAAGTTCCTGGGCTTTGAGC
>CABQHF010000255.1 GCA_902463905.1 uncultured Faecalibacterium sp.
GCCTCGCGGGCGTTGTACATGCTGTTTTCCAGCACCTTGAGCTTGATGAGTTCCCGGGCGTCCAGGCAGTCCTTCACGCCCTGGACCATGGTGTCGTCGATCTCACCCTTGCCCACAATGTAAACGGGGTCCATGGTGTTTGCTTTGCCGCGCAGAATGGCGCGCTGTTTGCTCGTCAGCATAGTTGTTTCTCCTTTATTTTGAGGTTATTCTCTTGGTAAAACACGATTTATATTTTTTAAAATCGTTTTATTTTTCTGCCAAAAACTCCGGCAGCTGCTTTTCCAGCTCTGCCAGGGCGTTGCCCCGGTGGCTGATGGCGTCCTTTTCGTCCGGGGTCAGCTGGGCATAGCTGCGGTGCTCGGTGTTGGGGCGCTTGTCCCGCTTGCCCACGCCGCAGTCTGCGGGGATGAACAGCGGGTCGTACCCGAAACCGTAGTCTCCGTTCAGCCGCTCGAAGGCGATGCTGCCCGGACACTCGCCCATGCAGGTCAGGTGTCGGCCGTCCGGCAGGATGAAGCACACCGCCGAAACAAACTTTGCCCCGCGCTTTCCCTCCGGGACCTCCTTCATGGCGTCCAGCAGCTTGTCGTTGTTGGCCTCGTCATCGCCGTGGTGGCCGCAGTAACGGGCACTGTAGACGCCGGGTGCACCGCCCAGTGCGTCCACACACAGGCCGGAATCATCGGCGATGGTGGGCAGACCGCTGACCTTGCAGATCGTTTCAGCCTTGATGAGGGCATTCTCTGCAAAGGTGGTGCCCGTCTCGTCCGGCTCGATGGTGATGCCCAGTTCCTTCTGGCTCACCACCTCGTGGCCCTGCGCTTCCAGGATGCGGCGCAGTTCGCGGAGCTTTCCGGCATTGCCGGTGGCTGCACAAATTTTCATTGGTTTCTCCTTTTTTTCAAAGCTCCCCGTTCGGGGGGAGCTCCGTCCCCGCGCTGCAGGATGCGGACGGGACGGTGAGAGGGTCAGTGCTTCCACTCACGCGGCAGCAGCTCTTCCACAAAGCCCTCCGGGGTGAAGGGCAGCAGGTCGTCGATACCCTCGCCCACGCCGATGAAGCGCACCGGCAGACCCAGACGCTGCTTGACCGCCACGACGCAGCCGCCCTTGGCGGTGCCGTCCAGCTTGGTCAGGATGATGCCGGTGGCATCCGCGGCCTTGCAGAACTCCCGCGCCTGGCTGATGGCGTTCTGGCCGGTGATGGCATCCAGCACCAGCAGGGTCTCCAGGCTGGCCTCCGGGGCCGCCTTTTTGACGCTGCGGCTGATCTTGGAAAGTTCTGCCATCAGGTTGGACTTGTTGTGCAGGCGGCCTGCGGTGTCGGCAATGACCATGTCGTAGCCGCGGGCGGTGGCGGACTTGACGGTGTCAAAGATGACCGCCGCCGGGTCGGCACCTTCTCCGGCCTTCACGATGGGCACCCCTGCGCGGTCAGCCCAGATCTCCAGCTGCTCGCTGGCAGCAGCACGGAAGGTATCGCCCGCAGCCAGCATCACCCGCTTGCCCTGCCGGGTGTAGTAATCGGCCAGTTTGGCAATGCTGGTGGTCTTGCCCACGCCGTTCACACCAATGACCAGAATGACGGCGGGCTTGCCGCTCAGGTCCATCTCAGCTTCCGGCGTCATCTCTTCGGCAATGATGTCGCGCAGGGCATCTGCCGCCTGTTCGCCGGTCTTGAGACCCTTTTCCTGCACGCGGTCGCGCAGCTTGTCCACCAGATGGACCGCCACATCGCCGCCCACGTCGGCCAGGATCAGCTTTTCTTCCAGCTCATCGTACATGTCATCGTCGATCACGCTGCCGGTGAGCGTATTCATAATGCTGCCCCAGAAGCCGGTGCGGGTCTTTTCCAGGCCCGTTTTCATCTTGTCTTTTTCTTTTTTTCCGAATCCGAAGAACCCCATGGTGTCCTCCTTTGTATTTTTCTTTTATTATATATCAGGAAACCAGCGTCGCGTCAACCTGTTCCAGATCCAGTTTGAGCAGCTTGGACACGCCGTCCTCCTGCATGGTCACGCCATAGAGCACGTTGGCAGCTTCCATCGTGCCGCGGCGGTGGGTGATGACGATGAACTGGGTCTTGTCGCTCACCCGGCGCAGATACTGGGCAAACCGCACCACGTTGGCGTCATCCAGTGCGGCCTCGATCTCGTCCAGAATGCAGAACGGAGCCGGGTTGACCGCCAGAATGGCAAAGTAGATGCTGATGGCCACCAGCGCCTGTTCGCCGCCGGAAAGGGCCTCCAGATTCTTGATGACCTTGCCCGGCGGGGCCACCCGGATGCCGATACCGGAGGAGAGCACATCGCTCTCATCTTCCAGCATCAGGCTGGCTTCGCCGCCGCCGAACAGCTCGGCAAAGACGCGGCCAAAGTTTTCGTTGATGGCGCGGAAGCTGTCGGTGAAGATCTCCCGCATCTGAGCTGAGAGTTTCGAGATCATGCGGGACAGCTCATTTCGGCTCTCCTCCACATCGGTCACCTGGGTGCCCAGCGCGTCATACCGCGCCTTGACCTCTTTGTATTCCTCAATGGCGCTCACGTTCACGCTGCCCAGCGCACGGATCTTGCCGCGCAGGTCGGCCACCTGTGCCCGCAAAGCGGGCAGGCTGTCGAACTCCACACAAAGCGCCTCGGCCTGACTGACCGAAAGCTGATATTCATCCCACAGCTTTGCCACGGTCTGATCGTATTCGCTCTCGGCCGCTGCCTTGCGCTCTGCCAGACGGGCCATTTCCCGGCTCATTTCCTCGCGGCTGTCGGCCGCTGTGCGGGCACGGGCCAGCGTTTCGGTCTCCGCCTGCTGGCGGGCCAGACGTTTCTGGGTCGCCTCGCGGATCTCAGCTTCCTTCTGTGCAATGGTGGTCTGGCTGTCGGCGCGGGTCTGCCGGATGTCCGCGATCTCGGCACGGCAGGC
>CABQHF010000256.1 GCA_902463905.1 uncultured Faecalibacterium sp.
TCGTCCGGGCCGCAGAACAGCACCTCATGGTCGCCCACGATGCTGCCGCCGCGCACCGAGCTGATACCGATCTCCTTCGGGTCGCGCTTCTGGCGCACGGAGGAGCGGTCGTAGACATAGTGATAAGCACCATCATTCTGTTCATTGATGGCGTCGGCCAGCATCAGAGCGGTGCCGCTGGGGGCATCCAGTTTGTTGTGATGATGCTGCTCCACGATCTCGATATCATAGTTCGCACCCAGGATGGCAGAAGCCCGCTTGCACAGCTCCGACAGGACATTGATGCCCATGGACATATTGGCGCTCTTGAATACAGGCACCGTGCGGGACAGCTGTACGACCTTTAGCTGCAGCTCCTCGGACAGGCCGGTGGTGCAGACCACGATGGGCAACTTGTGGGCCTCACAGTAAGGCAGAGCCTTTTCCACGGCAGCAGGAGAGCTGAAGTCGATGACCACATCGCCCTTGCCATTCAGCTTTTCCAGGCTGTCGTAAACGGGGATGCCGTTCTGCTCGCCGTCCTTCACATCAATGCCCGCCACGACACAGCAATCATCCCGCTGTGCGATCATATCGCACAAAACATGGCCCATACGGCCGCCAATGCCCTGGATCACGATTTCCGTCATAGTTCTTGTTCCTTTCTTTTTGCGCATGAATACGGCAAAATGCCCAGAGAAGTATTTCGCTGGGCATTTTGTCTTGAAAAATTATTTCTGGATCAGGCCTGCAGCACGCAGGGTGTTCTCGATCTGTGCCTGATGGGCCTCACTGGGATCCACCAGCGGCAACCGGCAGCCGCCAGCCTCCCAGCCCAGCAGGTTCATGGCATACTTGACCGGGATGGGGTTCACTTCGCAGAACAGTGCGTCGGACAGCTGCAGCATCTTCAGCTGCAGCTCGCGGGCCTTGGCAGTGTCACCGTCAAAGAAGGCCTGACAGCAGTTGTGCACCAGTTCCGGTGCCACGTTGGAGACCACACTGATCACGCCCTTGCCGCCCAGAGACAGCAGCGGCACCACCTGGTCGTCATTGCCGGAATAGATGTTCAACTCGTCGCCGCACAGGGCTGCGATCCTGGCCACCTGCGAGATGTTGCCGGAAGCTTCCTTGATACCATTGATCAACGGGTGCTTGCTCAGCTCCAGTGCAGTCTCCGGGGCAATGTTGAGGCCCGTGCGGGACGGCACATTGTACACGATCACCGGAATGCCGCCGGCCTCAGCCATGGCAGTGAAGTGTGCCACCAGGCCGGCCTGCGAGGTCTTGTTGTAGTAAGGGGTGACCATCAGCAAGGCGTCTGCGCCGCAGGCTGCAGACTTTGCAGCCAGAGCACAGCCGTGGTCGGTGTCGTTGGAGCCTGCGCCGGCAATGACGGGCACACGATGATCGACGATGTCCACCGTGAACTTGATGGCAGCCAGCTGCTCTTCATCGGTCATGGTGGAGCACTCGCCGGTGGTGCCACAGATGACAATGGCATCCGTGCTGCGGGCGATCTGGTTCTCAATGATTCGGCCCAGTTCGTCGAAATTGATGCTTCCGTCCTCGTACATCGGGGTGATGATGGCAACACCCGCACCGGTAAAGACAGGATTCTTCATAGCAAAAACTCCTTTGTTTGCGGTTTTACGCAAAAATCATGCTCAGTCAAAATAGCCCTTGGCAGCCAGCAGCTCGGCCAGAAGCACGGCACCGCCGGCAGCACCACGCAGGGTGTTGTGGCTCATGCAGGCAAACTTGTAATCAAACAGGGTGTCCTCACGCAGGCGGCCGATGCACACAGCCATGCCGTTCTCGGTGTTGCGGTCCAGCTTGGGCTGCGGGCGATCCGGCTCGGTGAAGTAGTGCAGGAACTGCTTGGGTGCGCTGGGCAGGTTCAGCTCCTGTGCAGGGCCGCGGAACTTCTCCCAGGCCTCGATCATCTGCTCCTTGGTGGGCTTCTTGTCAAAGCTCACGAACACGGCAGCGGTGTGGCCGTCAGAGACAGGCACACGGAAACACTGTGCAGTGATGACGGGCTTTTCGGCATTGACGATCTGGTCGCCCTCGATGTGGCCCCACAGCTTCAGCGGCTCGCGCTCGCTCTTCTCTTCCTCGCCGCCGATGTAGGGGATGACGTTATCTACGATCTCGGGCATCCGGTCAAAGGTCTTGCCTGCACCGGAAATGGCCTGATAGGTGCACACCAGCGCCTTGCTCACGCCAAAGTCCTTCATCAGGGGATGCAGGGCAGGCACATAGCTCTGCAGGCTGCAATTGGACTTGACGGCGATGAAACCGCGCTTGGTGCCCAGACGCTTACGCTGGGCGGGAATGATCTCGATATGGTCGGCGTTGATCTCGGGAACCACCATGGGAACGTCCGGAGTGAAACGATGGGCACTGTTATTGGAGACCACCGGGCACTCAGCCTTGGCGTATGCTTCCTCCAGTGCTTTGATCTCGTCCTTGGGCATATTGACAGCGCAGAAAACAAAATCCACCTGCGAAGCAACTTCCTCCACCTTGGAAGCGTCCAGAACGGTCATCTTCTTCACGCTCTCCGGCATGGGAGTGGTCATGGCCCAGCGGGAGCCTACTGCATCCTCATAGCTCTTGCCCGCACTGCGGCCGGATGCGGCCAGTACGGTCAGCTTGAACCAGGGATGATTCTCCAGCAGAGTCACAAAACGCTGACCCACCATGCCAGTTGCGCCTACGATACCCACTTTATACTGTCTATCCATTTCCAGCACCTTTCCTTTCAAAAAACAAACAGCAAATCTTAGCATTGCGAAGAACACGGCTTGCAAACCGGACAGCGATGCAATATAATAGATACTGTTTATACAGATTCTATGATATCATTGATACGTTGTCCGTGTCAATCATCGGAAAGGCAAATGCACAGTATGTTAAAAAAAGATTTTT
>CABQHF010000257.1 GCA_902463905.1 uncultured Faecalibacterium sp.
ACGCACTGGTTCACCACCATAATGGTGGCCCACTTGCCGCCAAGTTCCCGCTTGACTGCGGCCACAGCCGCAATGCAGGGGGTGTACAGCAGGCAGAACACCAGCAGGGGAGCCGCCTGTGCCGGGATCAAAGCCGCCGACAGGGCCGCCGTGGAACCAAAGAGGATCAGCAGGGTGGATACCACGCTCTCCTTGGCCATAAAGCCGGTGATGAGGGCCGTGGACACCCGCCAGTCCGCAAAGCCCAGGGGCGCAAACAGCGGGGCGATATCGCCGGCGATCTGTGCCAGGATGCTGTCCTGCGGGTAGGCCGTCAGGCTGAGCTGCAGGTCAAAGTTCTGCAGGAACCAGATGACGATGGTGGCCGCAAAGATGACCGTAAAGGCCTTCTGCAGGAAGTCGCGGGCCTTTTCCCACAGCAACTGGGCCACGTTTTTCAGGCCGGGCAGACGGTAGTTGGGCAGCTCCATCACAAAGGGCACCGCCTCGCCCTGGAACACGGTGCTCTTGAGCAGCAGCGCCGCCAGCACGCCCACCACGATGCCGCCAAAGTACAGCAGCACCATGACAAGGCCCGCATAATCCGGGAAGAACGCTGCCGCAAACAGGCTGTAGATGGGGAGTTTGGCCGAGCAGCTCATGAACGGGGTGAGCAGGATGGTCATCTTGCGGTCCCGCTCCGAGGGCAGGGTACGGCTGGCCATGACGCCGGGCACCGTGCAGCCAAAGCCGATGAGCATGGGCACGATGCTGCGGCCGGACAGGCCGATGCGGCGCAGCAGTTTGTCCATCACAAAGGCCACGCGGGCCATGTAACCGGTGTCCTCCAGCATGGACAGGAAGAAGAACAGCACCACGATGATGGGCAAAAAGCTCAGCACGCTGCCCACGCCGGTAAAAACACCGTCAATGATCAGGGAATGGATCGCTTCGTTGATGTTCCAGTTGGTCAGCAGGGTGTCCACCGCACCGGTCAGGGCGTCGATGCCGGCTTCCATCAGGTTCTGGAAGAACAGGCCGATGACGTTGAAGGTGAGGTAGAACACCAGACCCATGATGGCGATAAACGCCGGGATGGCAGTGTACTTGCCGGTGAGGAACTTGTCGATGCGGTTGGAGCGCAGCTGCTCCTTGCTCTCGTGGGGCTTGACCACCGTCTGGGCCACCAGCTCCTGAATGAAGGAGAAGCGCATATCCGCAATGGCGGCAGCGCGGTCCAGGCCGCGCTCCTGCTCCATCTGCACGATGATGTGCTCGATCATCTCTTTTTCGTTCTGGTCCAGCTTCAGGGCTTCCTCAATGCGGTGGTCGCCCTCCACCAGCTTGGTGGCGGCAAACCGCACCGGGATGCCCGCCGCCCTGGCGTGATCCTCGATGAGGTGGATGATGCCGTGGATGCAGCGGTGCACCGCGCCGCCGTGGTCATCCTCACTGCAGAAGTCCATGCGGCCGGGCCGCTCCTGATATTTTGCCACATGCACGGCATGGTCCACCAGCTCGTCCACGCCCTCGTTTTTGGCGGCAGAGATGGGGATGACCGGGATGCCCAGCATGGATTCCATCTTGTTGATGCGCACCGTGCCGCCGTTGCCGCGCATCTCGTCCATCATGTTCAGCGCCAGCACCATGGGGATATCCAGCTCCATCAGCTGCATGGTCAGGTAGAGGTTGCGCTCGATGTTGGTGGCGTCCACGATGTTGATGATGCCGGTGGGCTTTTCGCCGATGATGAACTGCCGGGTGACGATCTCCTCGCTGGAGTAGGGCGACATGGAGTAGATGCCCGGCAGATCGGTGACCTCCGTTTCCGGGTGGCCCTTGATGGCACCGCTCTTGCGGTCCACCGTCACACCGGGGAAGTTGCCCACATGCTGGTTGGAGCCGGTAAGCTGGTTGAACAGGGTGGTCTTGCCGCAGTTCTGGTTGCCCGCCAGCGCAAAGGTCAGGGTCTTGTCGGCGGGCAGGGGATGCTCGCCCTTTTTGATATGGTACTTGCCACCCTCGCCAAAGCCGGGGTGATCCACCATCCGCTCATCCACCGGGGCCTGCACCGCCGGGGCATCCGGCACCGGTGTGATGCCGATCCGGGCGGCATCGTCCATGCGCAGGGTCAGCTCATAGCCGTGGATGCGCAGCTCCATGGGGTCGCCCATGGGAGCCAGTTTGATCAGGGTGACCCGCGCCCCCGGAACCAGGCCCATATCCAGAAAATGCTGCCGCAGCGCTCCGGTGCCACCCACCGTATCCACTACCGCACTTTTGCCGATCTGCAACTCTTTCAGTGTCATATGTCATGCCCCTCTTGAGCCATTTTGTTAGTTTATGTTAACAATAGTAATATAGGCTAACTCTGTGTCGTTGTCAATAGAAGAGCAGAGAAAATACGATTTAAAATAGCCTCCGCTTCGCTCTGGCTATATCAGCGGAAATACTATTTTTAAGTTTGCAAATCCGGCAGGGCTGCGGCCCTGCCGGATTTGCCTTTTCACAGATGGGGTCGTTACGGATGATGGCATCGGCTGCTGCCGGCTTTGCAGCCGTCGCGCAGCAGGAACAGCAGAACAGTTACCGGCAGCAGATGCCGCTTCCCGTTACGACCCTCTGGTGAAAATGCGTTTGGAGCGGCCCGCAGGCCGCGACAAACGCCAATATAAAAATAAATTTTCCGCCGAATATCCCCAGAGCGAAGCGGAGGGGATTTTCAATCGTTCCGTAACCAAAAAAGCCGTGCACTCTTTTCAGAGAATGCACGGCTTTGGGAGATCATGCTTTATTTTGCGGTGTTGTAGCCATCGGGGTTCTTCTGCTGCCAGTTCCAGCTGTCGGCGCACATCTCCTCGATGCCGTACTCGGCCACCCAGCCCAGCTCGTTCTTGGCCTTGGTGGGGTCGGCGTAGCACTCAGCGA
>CABQHF010000258.1 GCA_902463905.1 uncultured Faecalibacterium sp.
CCGATTAGAACCTGAATCTAACGCGTCTGCCAATTCCGCCATATCCGCATATTCTGTTTTGTTCGTGAGCCGTGTCGCTCGGAACGATAGTTATTATACCAGATATACCGAAATTGTCAAGCGTTTTCTGCAAAAAACTTTTCTCTTTTTATAAAACGTCATACTTCCGTAAAAAAGCCCGTCGCAGGCCGGTTTTCCGGCACAGGACGGGCGGTTTATTTGGTTGTTTGAGCGTGGCCGCCGGGCGCTGGCGGCAGACATTTTCTGTTGCTTACAACGCGCGGCCCCACACCAGCCACAGGTACACCGAGCCGGTCAGCACTGCCGCCAGTGTAAAGGGCACCCCGATGCGCAAAAAGTCGGCTGTGCGCACGGTCTCACCATTCTTGCGCAGGATGCCGATGGCCGCAATGTTGGCCGATGCCCCGATGGGGGTCAGGTTGCCGCCCAGCGTTGCGCCGGTGAGCAGACCGAAGTAAAACACCTCCGGTGCCATGCCTGCGCCATTGTTCATCAGCGCGGCAATGCCCTGCACCACCGGCAGCATGGTGGCCACATAGGGGATGTTATCAATGAAGGCCGACAGCACCACCGATACCACCACCAGCAGCACATACAGCCGGAAAGGATCCTCCCCGGCCACGGTATGGAACAGCTGCGCGGCAGCGTCGATGACACCCGCCGTGCGGATGCCTGCGATCACGATGAACAGCCCGAAGAGCAGCAGCAGGGTGTCCCGGTCCAGCTCCTGCACCACCTGCACCAGCGGCTTTGCCGAGTGTTCCCGCAGGCAGGCACGGACCACACCCACCACACACAGGATCATGCAGATGAGCCCGCTGCGCAGCTCGTACAGCGCCGCCAGCAGGCCGCTTTCCGGCTGCGGCAGGAAAGATGCCACGATCAGCAGCCCCACCGTCAGCAGCATGAGGGCAGTGGGCACGTCATCTTCCACCTGTGTTTCCACACGGGCGGTGATGGGCTGTTTTTCTCGCCGGAACAGCCACAGCAGCACCAGCAGGGAGGTCAACGCACCCAGCTCCACACCCCAGAAGACGCCCGGGCGGCCCTGCATCCAGAAAAAGTCAAAGAAGTTCATCTCCGCAAAGCCGCCCAGCAGGATGCTGGTGGTATCCCCCACCAGCGTGGCTGCGCCCTGCAGGTTGGAGGACACCGCAATGGCAATGATCACCGGAACCGGCGAGATCTTCAGCTTGCGGGCAATGGCCAGGCCCACCGGTGCCACCATGAGCACTGTGGCCACATTGTCCACAAATGCACTGATGACCCCGGCAAAAAGTGCCAGCACGCACACAGCCCACTGGGCATTGGGCACCCGGACGATCAGCTGCTCGGCCAGGCGGGCCGGCATCCGGCTCCGGATGAACAGCGACACGATTCCCATGGTGCCAGACATCATCAGCAGCACATTGTAATCCACCGCCCCCAGCGCCGCCGAGAGCGAAAAATCATACACGCCCAGCTGTCCCAGTGCCATGAACACAGCCGCACTGCACAGCGCCACCCACGGGCGCTCTTTGGGCAGTGCCAGCATGAGCAGATAGGTGACAGCAAAAATGACCAGTGCAAGGATCATACGCCCTCCTCTGCAACCTGGCGGCTCTCCGGCTCCTCGTCGATCATGCGGTAGCCCACGCCCAGCTCATTGAGGATATAGGGGTTGCTGCCGGGGCGGCTGCCCAGCTTTTTGCGGATATTGGCCATGTTCACCTGCAGCTTTTTGGTGCTGCCCACATCGGTATCGCCCCAGATAGCCCGCACGATGGCGGCATAGGTCATCACCCGGCCGGCATGCTGGGACAAAAAAGCCACGATGTTGTATTCGGTCTGGGTCAGGCGCACCTCCTGCCCTTCCACGAACACCTTGCGGCGGTCATAGTTGATGCGCAGCCCCTGTGCCTGGAACTCTCCGCCGGATGCGGCATCTCCGGTGCGGCTGTAGCGGTTCAGCCGCAGGGCCACCCGCACCCGCGCCAGCAGCTCCCCGGTGCCGAAGGGCTTGGTGATGTAGTCATTGGCGCCAAGATCCAGCGCTTCGATCTTATCCATCTCATCGGTACGGGCCGACAGCACGATGATGGGGGTCATGTACTTCTGCCGCACGGTACGGATCAGCTCCAGGCCGTCCCGATCCGGCAGGCCCAGATCCAGGATCACCAGATCCGGGTTGTGGGAGGCGAACAGGGTCAGGCCCATGGTGCAGGTGTGCGCCACCAGCGCCTGATAGTCGTTCGTGGTCAGCAGCGTTTCAATGAAGCTGCAGATGTTTGCCTCGTCCTCCACGATCAGCACCTTATATTTATTATTGCTCATCCTCTGCGTCCTCCAGTTCGATTTTTTCCGTCTCCAGCCAGAAACGGATGGTCGTGCCCTCGCCGGGGCGGCTCACGGCGTCGATCTCGCCGCCGTGGGCCTTGATGATGGCGGCGCACACCGACAGGCCGATGCCCATGCCGTGCTTGCCGCTGTCGGCCGGAGCATTGGGGTCCGGGCCTCCGGTGCCGGAAAACAGGGTGCGCAGCCGCTCCTTCGGGATGCCGCAGCCGTCGTCCTTCACCTCAAACACAGCCCGTCCGCCCAGCGTGAACACCCGCAGGGTCAGGGTGGTCATGCCCTTGGCGTGGAGCACCGCGTTTTCCAGCAGATTCATTAGCACCTGCTGGATCAGCATGGAGTCCATGGGGATCATAACAAAGTCCTCCGGCAGATCCAGCTGCACCGGAACGTCCGAGTAACGTTTCTTGAACTTGACCAGCACCGCGTCCAGCAGCTCTTCCAGCACGGTGGGGGTCTTTTTGACGGCCACCTGTTCCCCGTCGAAGCGGGTCACGGAAAGCAG
>CABQHF010000259.1 GCA_902463905.1 uncultured Faecalibacterium sp.
GCCATTGCGCTGGAATCCCTGAGCGCCGCCATTGCAGCCCTTACGGCTCATGGCCTTTCCGCTGAGGTGACCCAGCTTGCCGTGAGCCGTACCAGACCGGCAGGCAGGCTCCACCTGCTGACCGCCAACAACCCCATTTTTCTGATCACGGGAGAACGCAAATGATGCAGTTCGTCATCGCCGCACCGCGTTCCGGCAGCGGCAAAACCACCGTCACCTGCGCCATGCTGGCCGCGCTGAAAAAGCGGGGCGCTGCCCCCTGTGCCTTCAAGAGCGGGCCGGACTATATCGACCCCATGTTCCACCGGTCGGTGCTGGGAGTGGAGAGCCATAATCTGGATCTTTATCTTTCCAGTCCGCTCGTTGTGCAGAATCTGTACGCCTACTATACCGCCGGGCACGGGGCTGTGGTGTGCGAGGGTGCCATGGGCTTTTATGACGGTCAGGGCCTGACCACCCGTGCCAGTGCCTGGGAGCTGGCCGATGCGCTGGACCTGCCGGTACTGTTGGTGGTACAGCCCAAGGGGGCCAGTGTGACGCTGGCCGCAGAGATCCAGGGCCTTGTGCATTTCAAACCGGAGAGCCACATTGCAGGCATCCTGCTGAATGACTGCTCCGAAAAGCTCTTCCGGATGCTCAAGCCCCTGCTGGAAACCGAGACCGGCCTGCCGGTGCTGGGGTATCTGCCCCGCCTGCCGCAGGCGGTGGTGGAGAGCCGCCATCTGGGCCTGAAAACCGCCGGAGAGATCACCGATCTTGCCCAGAAGATCGGCCTGCTGGCCGATGCGCTGGAAGCAAATCTGGACTGGGCAACGCTGGAAGCGCTGACCGAACGACCGGCTCCTGCCCCGGTGCCGCCGCCTGCTCTGCAAACGGCAGGCGTCCGCATTGCTGTGGCACAGGATAAGGCATTCTGCTTTACTTATGCTGAGACGCTGGACTGCCTGCGCACCGCCGGGGCGGAGCTGGTGTTTTTCAGTCCGGTGCATGATGCAGCTCTGCCGGAGAATATCTGCGGGCTGTACCTGCCCGGCGGCTACCCGGAACTGTACGCCCGGCAGCTGAGTGAAAACCGGCTCATGCTTGCAGCCATCCGGGATGCTGTGAACGGCGGCCTGCCCACAGTGGCCGAGTGCGGCGGTTTTCTGTATCTGGGGCAGACGCTGGAAGATGCTGATGGCACCGTATGGCCCATGGCAGGCGTACTGCCCGGCAGCGGCGTTAAGGTTGGGCGGCTGGTGCGGTTCGGCTATGCCGACATGGCCGCCAAGGCCGACAGCCTGCTGTTCCACGCCGGGGAGCATTTGTATATCCACGAATTCCATCACTGGGATTCTACCGACAATGGTACAGCATTTTCCGTATTAAAAAATGGAGAAATGCAATGGGAATGCGGTTTTGCGACCGAAAGTTTGTATGCCGGTTTCCCGCATCTTTACTGGGCAGGCACTCCCCTGCCCCGCCGCTTTGTGAGCGGTGCCATGTACTACAATCGACATAAGAGGAACGACTCATGACCGAAACCGAACTCAAAACGCTGCTGGCCAGCATCACCCCGCCGGACGAAGCCGCCCGCGCCGCTGCCCATGCGCACTGGGCCAGCCTGGCAAAACCTCTGGGCGGGCTGGGCGCACTGGAAACGCTGCTGGAAGATGCCGCCGCCCTCACCGGAAGCGCCGCGCTGGATGTTTCTAGCCGGGCGGTGCTGGTGCTCTGTGCCGACAACGGCGTGGTGGCTCAGGGCGTGAGCCAGACCGACCAGAGCGTGACCCGTGCGGTGGCGGAAAATCTGGCCGCCCGGCGCACCAGCGTGTGCCAGATGGCTCGCACGGCCCACTGTGAAGTGGTACCCGTGGACATGGGCATGGCCGGGGATCCGGTGCCGGGCGTGGCAGACTGCCGCGTGGCTGCCGGTACCGCCGACTTTACCCAAGGCCCTGCCATGAACCGGGAGCAGGCTGTGGACGCCATCGGCCGGGGCATCCGGCTGGTACAGGAGCAGAAAGCTGCCGGTGTGCAGCTGCTGGCCACCGGCGAAATGGGCATCGGCAACACCACCACGTCCAGCGCGGTGGCGGCAGTGCTGCTGGGCCAGCCGGTGGAACTGATGACCGGCCGGGGAGCCGGCCTTTCGGATGAAGGGCTAGCCCGCAAGGTGGACGCCATCTGCCGGGGCATCCTGTGCAACGAGCCTGACCCCACTGACCCGCTGGACGTGCTGGCAAAGCTGGGCGGTTTTGACATTGCCGGCCTGTGCGGCGTCTTTCTGGGCGGTGCGCTGGAAGGCGTGCCCGTGGTAATGGACGGTTTCATCAGCGGCGTGGCCGCCCTGTGCGCCGTGCGGCTGTGCCCTGCCGCTGCCAAGGCGGTGTTCGCCAGCCATTGTTCCTCCGAGCCTGCGGCACGGCTGGTGCTGGACGCGCTGGGCAAAGCCCCGCTCATCACTGCCGGGCTGCACCTGGGCGAGGGCACCGGTGCCGTGGCCAGCATTCCGCTGTGGGACATGGCGCTGGCCGTGTACAAAAACTGCTATTCCTTCGCGGAGGGCGGCATCACGCCGTATACCCCGCAATGCTGACGCTGGTGATCGGCGGGGCGGCCAGCGGCAAGAGCGAATACGCCGAGAGCCTCGTGCTACGCAGCACCCTGCCGCGCTATTATCTGGCCACCATGCAGGTGTGGGACGCCGAGTGTGCCGCCCGTGTGGAAAAGCACCGCAAGATGCGGGCCGCAAAGCAGTTCGAGACGGTGGAATGCCCTTTGCATCTGGACACTGTGCGGCTGCCCGCCCGCGGCACGGCTTTGCTGGAAGATCTGGGCAACCTGACTGCCAACGAGCTCTATGATCCCACCGGGG
>CABQHF010000260.1 GCA_902463905.1 uncultured Faecalibacterium sp.
GTTCTCCTGCTCCACCTCTTCCGCAGCGAAGGCCGGGACTGCCACAGCGCACACCAGCATGGCGGCCGCAAGGGCACCTACAAATACTTTTTTCAATCTCATTGTAACACACCTCTGTCTCTGGTTTGAAAATACACGGTTAGCTCAACCTAACATTTCGCGCAAAGAAAAACCTGCGGGGCGAGGCCCCTCAGATGGTTAGAATAAGCTAATTGCTGGAAATTAGAATAGCACGCCTGCAGAGCCTTGTCAAGAAAAAGCGGGGATGTTTATGGAGGTTAATTTTTTGGCAGAAGGTGCCGCAAAGCCCTTGGGCAACACCGCACAATTCCCGCCTGACGGCTTGAGCACCGTTCCGGCGGCTGCGGCACTTAGAATGATGCGGGATTGCCCTTGACCTTTTTGCCGGAGCGCAGTATACTTTTTATGCGGTTAGCTATATTTAACCACAAGGAGGTTCGACATGATACAAGACGCATTCTGGGGGATCTTGATCCCCTTTCTGGGCACAAGTCTTGGGGCAGGCTGTGTGTTCTTTTTGAAAAACTCTTTGCGGGACGGCATCCAGCGGGCGTTGACCGGCTTTGCTGCCGGGGTCATGGTGGCGGCATCGGTGTGGAGCCTACTGATCCCGGCCATGGAGCAGGCCGCAGCGCTGGGCAGGCTGGCGTTTTTCCCGGCGGCGGTGGGTTTCTGGCTGGGTATCCTGTTTTTGCTGCTGCTGGACCATCTCATCCCGCATCTGCACCAGAATAGTTTGCAGGCCGAAGGGCCAAAAAGCCAGCTCCAGCGCACCACCATGATGGTTCTGGCGGTGACGCTGCACAACATCCCGGAGGGTATGGCAGTGGGCGTAGTCTATGCCGGATACCTTGCCGGAACTGCTCAGATCACCGCCGCCGGGGCGCTGGCACTTTCCCTTGGCATTGCCATCCAGAACTTCCCGGAGGGTGCCATCATCTCCATGCCCCTGCGGGCGGAAGGAATGAAAAAAGGCCGGGCGTTCTGGGGCGGCGTACTGTCCGGCATCGTAGAGCCCATCGGGGCAGTGCTGACGATTCTGGCGGCAGGCATCGTGGTGCCCGCGTTGCCCTATCTGCTCAGCTTTGCCGCCGGAGCCATGCTGTATGTGGTGGTGGAGGAACTGATCCCGGAAATGTCGCAGGGGCAGCACTCCAACGTTGGCACCGTGTTTTTTGCGGTAGGCTTCAGCGTGATGATGGTGCTGGATGTGGCACTGGGGTGACGGTTGGGGGGCTTGAAAGCGAAATCTCTTTCGGAATCTCCAAAAATGCCGAAACTTCTTGACAGAGGCGACCGCAGGGCGTATTATTTTGGCAGAAGGACCGCTGAAAAGCGGATTTTTATAGAGCAAAAAGTTAGCAGTATCTAACTTGTGACACAAGGAACTGCTGGCCTGTCACCCGGAGCGATGGGCGCACCTTGTGAAAAGCATTGCATTGTGAACTGTAAATAGAAAGAGGTTGGCGTTATGTCCTTTTTTGAAAACACCCGCAAGCCCGTAGGTCTTAGCGGGAAAATCATGGTTGCCATGATGAACGTTGGCCACAGCGCAATGGCAGCGTGGGGGCTGCGTTTTTTGCAGCCTGCCCCGGATGCCATGGTGCTGGACTGCGGCTGCGGCGGCGGGGCGAACATCAAAACGCTGTTGAAGCTGTGCCCCAAAGGTAAGGTGCAGGGCATCGACTATTCGGCTGTCAGCGTAGAAAAAGCGCGAAAGGTCAATGCGGGCGCCATTGCGGCAGGACGGTGTACCGTGCAGCAGGCAAGTGTGGCAGAACTGCCGTTTGGAGCGGAGCAGTTTGAGGTAGTGACCGCCTTTGAAACGGTCTATTTCTGGCCGGAACTTGTGCAGAATTTCAGAGAGGTCTATCGGGTGCTGAAGCCCGGCGGGGTCTTTTTCATCTGCAATGAAGCAAACGGCGAAACCGCAAAAGACGACAAATGGACACAAATCATCAATGGAATGACCATCTACACGGATACTGCCCTGAAAGCATATCTGGAGCAGGCAGGATTCTGTAAGATCCAGAGCCACAAAAATAAAAAGGGCTGGCTGTGCGTTACGGCGCAGAAATGAGGAGATTAAGCATGAGCATTTTTGCATCCATCCTGCGCATGGCTTATAAGCTCTCCGGCGCGAAAAAGGCGTTCGCCTTGCCGGAGGATGCACTGCGAAAGGAAATTGAAAAGCAGAACCGGCATCGTGGCGTTTTTACGCCCACCGACCGCAAGGCGTATTATGAAACAATTACAGTGAACGGCTTTCCCTGCCTGATCGTGCGAGAGCATCCGAAGCCGTCCGAGCGCGCGATTCTCTATTTCTTTGGCGGCGGCATGGTGATCGGCCCCGATAAGGGCGACCTGCCTGTGATGCGCAAGCTGTGCCGTGAGACCGGCTGTGATGTGTGGTTCCCGTTCTATCCGCTGTGCATGGAGCATTGCATTACTGAAACCTATGCGATGGTGTACGAATGTTACCGGAAAATGATTGAACTGTATGGCGGCGGAAATGTCAGTACCTGCGGTTTTTCCTCCGGCGGTGCGCTGGCGCTTGGCATTGCGGCGCACAACAATGCGCAGCCCGAGCCGCTGCCGCAGCCGAGGCACATTGTCGCCGTATCCCCCGGCGAGGTGCCGTGGAATGATGCGGAAAGGGCGCGGATGCAGGCGCTCAATGAAAGGGACGTTTCCATCGATTATGCCTTTATGGTGACGGTGGAGAAGTTCATGCGGCACGGCTGCGAGAATGTGCCGGACTATATGCTCTCCGGCTCCCGGGGAGATTTTACCG
>CABQHF010000261.1 GCA_902463905.1 uncultured Faecalibacterium sp.
TTTCGCCGAGGAAGGACATGCCCACCTCGTAGGTATCCGGGAAGCAGAACGCAAAACGCACGTCCACTTTTTCTTTATCTTTATAGACACTGCCCGGCTCGCCGCCGGTGTAGCGGCCGGGTTTCTGCACCCGGCCCAGTGCTTCTTTCAGTTTCGGGTCAAACATTCGTTCCTCCATCATGGGTTCTTTTTTTACGCGTTCTTTTTATTTTACCCGAAAACGCGGGTTTTTGCAATCGTTTCGGGCAGATTTCTTCCCAGCGCGCAGCTGTGCCGCTGCCGCCAGCATCTGGGCACCGTCCAGCGGCGGCACCGGCAGAAGGTTGAACGCCCCGGTGAGCAGGTTTGCCGCCCAGAAAGCACTGCCCCGCACGGTGGCCTGCCGAGCAAGCAGCACCGCCCACACTCCGGCCAGTGCAAAGTTCACCGCTGGGCCGGCCGCAGCCAGCCGGAACCGCTGCTTTGGGGAAAGTGACACACTGCCCAGCCGCATACAGAAGCCGGTCAACGTCACCTCGATCACCGGGAAACGGCGCTGCTGCGCCCAGTACACGAGGATATGCCCCCACTCGTGGAGGAACGCCGCCAGCAGCCCGGCGCGCAGAAAGCCGCTGGCATCCGCCCACAGCAGCCCATACAGCACCCCGCACAGCAGCACCGGGTCACGGAAGCGCAGCGGGCCAAGCCGCAGCATCGTGTGCTTACCCATCCGGCAGCCCCAGCAGGGCCGAAGGGTCACAGGCTGTCCCCTGCCGGTGCAGCTCAAAGTGCAGGTGTGCCCCGGTGGCGCGGCCGGTCTGCCCTGCCGTGCCCAGCACCTGCCCGGCCTGCACCGTCTCGCCGGGGCGCACATACAGATATTGTAAATGTGCGTAAAGGGTCTCGGAGCCGTCCGGGTGCAGCACCTGCAGGCAGATGCCGTAGCTGTCACTGCGCCGGGCCGCAGTAGCCACTCCCTCCCGGACAGCCAGCACCGCCGTGCCCTCTGCACAGGCAAGGTCCACCCCGTGGTGGAAGCGCTCTTCCCCGGTAAAGGGGTCCCGCCGGGTGCCGTAAGCATCCGACACCCGCCACGCCGTGGTCTGCAGCGGGAAGCAGACCGCCTTTTCCGGTCGGCGGGCCGCCTGTGTGTGCACAGCAAGGCAGGCCGCTGCCAGAAGGGCTGCGCCCCACCGGGCCGGGATCCTTTTTCGGTTTTTCGCTGTTTTCCGCATGGGCTGTCCTCCCGTTTCTGGTTTCACCCTATGCGGCCCAGGGCGCAAAAAGACCCGGCGGGCTATCCTTGGCAGGCTCCGCCGGGTCTTGGGAAAGATATTAGATCATTTCCGTTTTTTGAACAAGCCCAGCACCTGGCTGAACAGACCCCGCTTCTTCGGGGTGGTCACCACCACGGTGGGCTTTACCGCCGGGTGCACCGGGGCGGCCGGGTGTGCTTTGGGGGCTGCCTGTGCCGGACGGGGCTTGCTGCCCAGCATCTGTTCCAGCGCATCGTAATAGGCGGCATCCTCCTTCGGTGCCGGGATCGGTTCTGCGTTGATCCTCACCGGCTCAGACGGGTCAACCGGGACGGTCACCGTCACCTCTTTCTGGTCGAGGAGTTTTGATGCAGGCGCCTGTGCAGGTTCTGCAGGCTGGGGCGTTTCCGCTTCCGGCGCGTCTGTCACCGGCTGCTTTTCCGCTGCCGGGGCTTCTGCGGGCTGTTCGCTGGCAGGCCGGGCCTCCGGCGCGGTGCGCTTCCAGGGTTCTTCCAGCGTCCAGTCGTTCCGCAGCAGGTCATACATCCCCATCTGGCCGTTGACGATGGGTTCGCCCTCGGCGGGCTTCACCTTCTGGTAGTTGCCATCAGCGCACATTTCCCGCGCGTTGACGTTATCGCGCAGCTGCAGCTGCAGGATGTCGGTGAGCTTTTTCACCAGCACGGGGTCTTCCACCCGCACGCCCACCTCCACGCGGCACTCGGTGTTGCGGGTGAGGAAGTCGCCGGAGGCGATGTAGATGCGGGTATGCACGCCGTCAAAGAAGCTGTAGATGCGGCCATGCTCCAGATAGCGGCCCACCAGACTGCGGATATGCAGGTTCTCGGTCTTGCCGGGCACCTCGGCACGCACACAGCAGATACCGCGCACGATCATGTCGATGCGCACCCCGGCGCAGCTGGCTTCCTGCAGCTTGAGGATGATGTCGCGGTCGCTGATGGAGTTGTTCTTGAGGATCATGGATGCCTGGCGGCCCATGCGGGCAGCTGCGATCACATGATCCATCTCATCCAGCAATACGCTCTTGAACCGCAGCGGAGCCACCAGCATCCGGTCGCTCTCCTCGGTGAGCTGCTGCACGGCCAGATTGCGGAATACCTTGGAGGCTTCCTCGCCGATGCCCTCATCTGCCGTGATGAAGGAATAGTCGGTGTAGAGCTCACTGGTCTTTTCGTTGTAGTTGCCGGTACCGATCTGGGTGATGTAGGAGTAGCCGTCGGCCTGCTTACGGGTGATGAGGGTGAGCTTGGAGTGCACCTTGTAGTCATCGAAGCCGTAGATCACGGTGCAGCCCGCATTTTCCAACTGCTTCGACCAGTCGATGTTGTTCTGCTCGTCAAAGCGGGCGCGCAGCTCCACCAGCGTCACCACTTCCTTGCCGTTTTCGGCGGCTTCCATCAGGGCCTGCACGATCTGCGATTCCCGCGCCATGCGGTACAGGGTCATCTTGATGGAGATGACATCCGGGTCACGGGCGGCCTTTTTGAGCATGTCGATGAAGGGCCGGATGGACTGGTACGGGTAGCTCAGCAGCACATCGTGCTTCTG
>CABQHF010000262.1 GCA_902463905.1 uncultured Faecalibacterium sp.
CTTCAAAGCCGACCATGCCGGTGGCAAAGACGACCTCGCCCACGGTGACGCCCTCGGTGCCCACCGACTGGCCCGCAAAGACCATGCCGTTTGCCAAAAGAAGATAAGCGTTCATAGTTTTCCTCGTTTCAACACAAAATGTTCGCTTACAGGGTCTGCTTTGCTTCCTGCTTCATCTTGCGGCTGCCCAGATGCACCAGCGGCAGCTTGCCCTCCTTGCAGATGGGGCACTCCTCCGGGGTATAGTTGGGCAGGTCCAGCTTCAGGGCGCTGGCCAGAATGGGGATGGGAGACGGAGCCTCGGGCTTGGTGCGGTCCACCACGCAGGTGATGCCCAGGCAGACGCCGCCGGCCTCTTCGATGACCCGCTTGGTCTCCAGAGAGGAGATGCCGGTGGTGACCACGTCCTCGGCGATGATGCACTTCTCACCCGGATGGATGGCAAAGCGCTTCAGGGTCATCACGTTGTCCACGCGCTCGGTAAAGATGGCGCGCTTGCCGGTCTGGCGGGCCAGCTCGTAGGCATAAACGATGCCGCCCATGGCAGGTCCCACGATGACGTCCACATCCAGCTCCTTCACCTTGTCGGCCACGGCCTTCATGACTTCGGCGCAGCGGTCAGGATACTGCTGCAGGTAAGCCATCTGGCAGTAGGCGCTGGAATGGCGGCCGGAGGAGAGCAGGAAATGGCCCTCCAGGAATGCGTCACAGCTCTTCAGGATCTCAAGTGCTTCACTCATTGTACTTCTCCCTCTCTTTTTAAGTGGTGTATCTTCTCTTTGGGTGGTATTGTACCACGCTTTTACGATATTTGCAAATTTATGCGCTATTTTTTATTTTATGTGCATAATAGCAAGTCATAGACGAATATTTGCAGGTTTTATTCTGCATGACGGGCGCAGCCACGGATCTCGTCCAGGTTCTTTACGCCGTTTTTGTCCATCCAGGCAGCCATCTCGTCGGCGATGGTCTCCATGGCGCGGGGGTTGGCAAAGTTTGCTGCGCCCACCTGCACCGCCGCGGCACCGGCCATGATGAACTCCAGTGCGTCGCGGCCGGTGGCAATGCCGCCCAGGCCCACCACCGGGATGTTCACGGCACCCACGGCCTGCCACACCATGCGCAGGGCGATGGGCCGCACCGCCGGGCCGGACAGGCCCGCAAAGATGTTGTTGAACACCGGGCGGCGCTTTTCCAGATCGATGGCGCAGGCCTGGAAGGTGTTGGTCAGGCTGATGGCGTCCGCACCGGCGGCTTCCACAGCCTTGCACATCTCGGGGATGTTCTCGGCCTGCGGGCTCAGCTTGACCATCAGGGGCTTTTTGCAGGCAGCGCGCACCATGCGCACCACCTCACCGGCAGCCTCGGCCTTGACGCCGTAGGCCATGCCGCCCACCTTGACGTTGGGGCAGGAGATGTTCAGCTCCACGATGTCCACTGCGCTCTCGCTCAGCATCGCAGCGCCTTCCACATACTCTTCCTCGCTGTGGCCGCCAAGGTTTGCAATGGCCACCGTGCCGTACTTCTGCTTCAGTTCCAGCATCTCGGGCAGCTCCACGTCAATGAAGTGCTGCACGCCGGGGTTCTGCAGGCCGATGCTGTTGATGAGGCCGGAGGGGGTCTCCCACAGGCGCTCGCCCTTGTTGCCGTACTGGCCGTGCAGGGTCAGGCCCTTGCCGGAGATGCCGCCGATCTTGGTAAAGTCGGCCAGTTCCTCGTACTCCACACCGTAGCCCACGGTGCCGGATGCACCGATGATGGGGCTGTTCATCGCAAAGCCCAGCAGGTTCGTTTTCAGGTCAGCCATCAGAAGAACACCTCCGTTGCATCAAAGACCGGGCCATTCTTGCACACGCTCTTGCCCTCGCCGCCCTTCGTCTCACAGGTGCAGCCCAGGCAGGCACCAATGCCGCAGGCCATCTTCTTTTCCAGGCTCACAAAGCAGGGGGTGCCCTTTTCGGCGCAGAGACGGGCCGCATTCTTCATCATCACCGTGGGGCCGCAGACCAGCACGGCGTCATAATCCGCCGGGTCATACAGCTGGGTGACAAAACCGTGGAAGCCCACCGCGCCGGTGTCGGTGGAGACCTTCACGAGGTTGGCAAGAGGACGGTACTCCTCCATGCAGTAGGGGGTGTCCCGGAAGCCGAAGAACACGTCCGGCTTCACACCCGCAGCGGCCAGCTCCCGGGTGACCTGATACATGGGGGCCGTGCCGATGCCGCCGCCCACGACGGCGATCTTCTGATATTTCTTCACGAGGTCCGGCACATCGAAACCGTTGCCCATGGGGCCGGTCAGCTGGAAGGTGCCGCCCTTTTTCAGGTCAGCCAGCTTATGGGTGCCCTCGCCGATAACCTGATACAGGAACTCGATGGTCTTTGTCTCCGGCTCCCACTTATGGACGCTGATGGGCCGGGACAGGAAGGGCGCTTCGTCCGCACCCCAGGCCCGCAGGGTGAAGAACTGCCCTGCATGGGGGAGATGCTCGCAGTCCGGCCAGAGGACCCGCAGCAGGCGGATATCCTCCGCGATGACCTCATGGCTCAGGACAGTGGCCTCACAGCAGGCTGCACGCATGGGCAATGGCCTCCTTCATGTTCACACACTCGTTGTAAGCGGCCTCGTCGAAGGCCACGCCCGGCTGCTTCTTGTAGGCCAGCAGGATGCCGCGGCTGGAGTTGACCACGCCGCCGTTGCCCTTGGTGAGGTACTGGGCGATGTCCTCGGCCTTGCCGCCCTGCGCACCGTAGCCGGGGATCAGGAAGAAGCTGTCCTGATACTTGGCGCGGATCTCGGTGG
>CABQHF010000263.1 GCA_902463905.1 uncultured Faecalibacterium sp.
CCTCGCGGAAATACTGGCTCACCCGGATGCGCAGGCGCTTGGCCTTGCCGATATAGATGATGGTGTCGCTTTTGTCCCGGATGATATACACGCCGGGCAGCAGCGGCAGCATACAGGCCTTCTGGTACAACTCTGCCTTGGTCATTTGCTGCGGTTCCTCCCAATAAGAAAAAAGCGGCAGGGAGACCCCCGCCGCTCTTTATTACACGATCTCAGACTTACTCTGCAAAGCCGGACTCCACCAGCTTGATCAGGCCGTCCACGGCAGCCTGCTCGTCGGCGCCATCAGCGATGATGCGGATGGTGGTGCCGCCCACGATACCCAGAGACAGAACGCCCAGCAGGCTCTTTGCGTTCACGCGGCGCTCTTCCTTCTCGACCCAGATGGAAGACTTGAACTCGTTAGCCTTCTGGATGAAGAAGGTTGCCGGACGAGCGTGCAGACCAACCTGATTTTCAACGGTAACTTCTTTCACGTACATAGTAAAGCGCTCCTATCTAATATCGTTTTGGTAGCTCAAAAAGCTATAGTGCCTGTTGCGTTACACTCATTTTAGCGCAAGTCGAAACCATTGTACAGACCCCCGGCACATTTTTGGCGGTTTTCCCAATCAGAAGGGGGCCATTTTTCATTATTTATACAAAGATAATAAAATTATTCCCGAAAGGTTATAGGGGTAACACAAAAGTTTTCAACATTTTTTCGACCGATGCACAGTTTCTCGCCCGGTTTTGTGCGTTTTCGCTACGTTTCGTGTGCCCTGCTCAGCGCAGTTGCATGCCCTCATAGCGCATTTCCAGCAGCTCGATGTGCATTCCTTCGGCGGTGTCAAAGGCATCCGCCGCGCCGCACACCTTCCAGCCCATGCGGCGGTAGAGGGCGATGGCGCGGGTGTTCCTGTCCAGCACGGTCAGCACCGGGTGTTCATGCTCCGGCAGCTTTTTGCGGGCAAAGTCCAGCAGCTTCTGGCCCAGCCCCTTGCCGCGGGCAGAAGCCGTGATGAACAGGTGCTCAATCTGCCCGGTCCTGTGGTTCACGGCCACCATGCCGTCCGGCACATCCTTTGTATAGTGCAGGTAGCAGGCCCAGCCCTGCTGTTTTTCTGCTTTCAGCTGCGCGTAGAAAAACTCCGGGGTCCACTCTGCCAGTGCTTCCTCGGTCCAATAGCCCTCGCAGATGGCGCGCCGACCCTCGGCAAACAGCTGAGCCGCCGTGCGGTACTGCTCCTCGGTTTTCACCAGACGGACATTCTCGCCCCGCTTCCACTTGGGCAGCTGTGTGATGGGGTGGGTCTCGCACCACTGCTCGTACAGCTCCGGCCGGCGCAGCCGGGTGCGCTCCCGGCTCTGCTCCCCGCGCCAGGTGTCGATCTTCTGGTGGTCGCCGCCCAGCAGCACCTGCGGCACGGCGCGGCCCTCCCACACTTCGGGGCGGGTGTACTGGGGGTACTCCAGCAGGCCGTCCCAGTAGCTCTCTTCCTCATAGCCCTTCTGCTCGGCCAGCACGCCGGGCTTCAGGCGCAGCACGCTGTCCGCCACCACAAGGCTGGCCAGCTCGCCGCCGGTGAGGATATAATCGCCGATAGAAATTTCTTCATCCGCAAAGGCGTCGATGACCCGCTCGTCGATACCCTCATAGTGGCCGCAGACCAGGGTGAGGTTGTCGTACTGGGCCAGCCGCCGGGCGTGCTCCTCGGTGTAGCGCTGGCCGCCCGCCGTCAGGAACACGATGTGCGGGGCCGGGCGGCCCTGGTCCGCCACTTCCTTCTGCACAGCCCGCAGGCAGTCGGCGATGGGCTGGGCATACAGCACCATGCCGCAGCCGCCGCCGTAGGGGTAGTCGTCGGTCTGTTTCTGCTTATTCAGGGTGTAATCCCGGATCTGGTGGCAGTGCGTCTCAATGTAGCCGCGCTTTGCCGCCCGGCCAAGGATGCTGGCGTCCAGCACCTGCTGGCACATCTCCGGGAACAGGGTCACGATGTCCACACGCATGCCCATGGCTCATTCCTCCCCGTCGCGCTCGCTGTCAAAGTCATCGTCCAGCAGACCCGGGATGGGGGTGACCAGGATATACCCCTCCGGCGGGTTGCGCTCTTTCAGGAACGCGTCCACGCCGGGGAACATATACTCCTTGCCGCTGGGGGATTTGACGGTGTAGATATCCTGTGCACCGGGGTGATCCACACTGGTCACCACGCCGTACACCTTGCCGGTGTCGGCATCCCGCACTTCGCACCCGATGAGGTCGGCCACATACCACCTGCCTGCAGGCAGGGTGGCATCGTTGCGGTCAAAGTAGAATACCTGCCCCCGCAGTGCGCGGGCGGCGTCCATATCGTTCACGCCCTCCAGCTGGAGCAGCGCCATCTGCCCCTGCGGGCGGATGGAGGTGATCTTATAGGCCCGGCCGCCCTGCGCCGAGGGGAACAGCCGGCCGGCTTTTTTCAGAAAATCCACACCGTCGCACCAGAGTTCCAGCTTCATTTCGCCGCGCACGCCGTGGGTGGTAACAACTTTTCCGGCTTCCAGATATTGCTGCATTGTTCTGCTCCTTGTTTTGCGTCCTCGCCCTCTCAGTCACCTGCGGTGACAGCTCTCCCAAGGGGAGAGCCAAGAACGTACCGGTCAGGCCCTTGCCTCTCCCTTTGGGAGAGGTGGCATTGCACAAGCAATGACGGAGAGGGCGAGCCTGCTATCAAAAATCAAAAAGGCCCCTTGCCGCAAGGGCAAAGGGCCTGTAGGGTGCTCAGTCGATCTCAACAAGGACCTTTTCATCGACCCGCACAGCAGCC
>CABQHF010000264.1 GCA_902463905.1 uncultured Faecalibacterium sp.
CTCTTGAACCCCATTCAAGCGCGCTACCAAAACTGCGCTACACCCGGATATCTGTAAGCGTTTGTCGCTCGCAGCTTGATTAGTATACCCGACTTCTGGTGTTTTGTCAAGCACTTTTCGGCAACTTTTTCAAATTTCGTTTTCATTGTCCTGCACAGGCCGGGGCGGCTGTGCCACAAGCGGGAATTCCACGGTCGCGACCGCCACCGCGAACACGCTCTCGGCACCCGCTGCCAGCAGGGCCTGTGCGCAGGCAGCTGCCGTGGCACCGGTGGTGATCACATCATCCACCAGCAGGATGCGGCAGCCCTCCACAAGATCCGGATCCCGCACGCGGAACGCACCTGCGGCGTTGGCCAGGCGTTGCTCGAAGGGCAGCCCGGCCTGCCGCTTTTTCCGGCGGGCACAGCACAGGGCATCTCTTTCCAGCGGGAGATCCAGTGCTTCTGCCAGCGGCTGGGCGATGCGTTCCGGCACATTGTACCCGCGCCTGCGGCTGGAAGCCGGCACCGGCACGATACAGTCGTAGCCAAGTTTTGCTCCTCCCACCCGCTGAGGCACCGGTTCTGCCCCGGACATCCGGATCTCGCTGCCAAAAGCAAGCTCTGCCAGCACCACGCCCAGCTCCACCGCCGTCCATGGCGCAGCATGATACTTTGCCCGCAGAATGGCCTGCCGCACGCGGCCCTCGTACCGGAAAGGCGCGGCCGCACCCAGCAGGGCTCCCAGATAATGCTGCGATGCATCCAGCCGGATGCCGGGTTTGCGGCGCAGCGTTTCCACCTCTTCCGCGCAGTCCGGGCAGATTCTGACGCTGCCCAGCACCACATTGCAGAAGGGGCACCGGCGCGGGTAGAGAATCTGCCGTATCCCACGCAGCACACGGCGCGGAGCGCTATAATAGCGCATCAGTCTTTCTTCACGGCCACGATCACGCGGACACGCTTGCCTGCGGCGCAGCCAAAGTTATCGTACCAGCCGGTGAGGTAGTAGTCATCCGAGTTCACCTCGGCCAGCTTCGTGGCGTAATACTGGCCCTTGTACCACAGGTACACCTGGGCATTGTCTGCCACCTCGTAGCGGGTGGAGCCGGACAGTACCGACGCTGCACCCACCTTGTCGATCTTCATGGGCATCAGCTGGATCATTGCCTTGACCGAACCGTTCACTTCCTGCCGCACAGCCAGGCCGCCGGCCAGCACCGGGTATTTGATGGAGGTGGTGTAACTGGTGGCCTGCCCGTTGATATAGCAGACATAGGTGGCACCGCTGCCCATATAGTTCAGGATGGTACTGTAGGGTTCGCCCACCAGCGTGGCCGCCTGCCGGAAGCCGAGGCCCACCAGCGAGCCGGTGCTGCTGGTGACACGGTTCCACACCGTACTCAGGATATCACCGTTGATCACACCCCACAGGATCTCGCTGGTGGTGGGCACCAGAATGTCCCGCAGGTCGTTGATGATAGTGGTCTCAGTGCCGGAGGAACTGCCGCCGGTGCTGCCGGAGCCGCTGCTGCCGCTGCCGGAGCTGCTGCCAGAACCGCTGACGATGCCGGAAATAGTGGTGGTGGAGGGCAGGTTTGCCGCAATGTTGCGGATATCATCCAGCACGCCGTAGTTCCACAGGTCACCGGTGACATCGTTGAGGATCAGACGGTCGATCTCGCTGTTTTCGTTAAGCGTATAGTAGCGGACATTCAGCATATTCAGTTTCGTCCCGGATAGGCGGCTGGGACGAACCGTCCCAGCCACACCCTCCGAAGTCGTATCCAGAATCTGCACGTCGTCTGCCAGTTTATAGTCGCCCAGCATGGTGGCGTCTGCGTTCACCGTGCCGCTGACGGATCGGTTCTCGATGGCGGTCACGTTTTCACCTTCCGGCGTCACGTCGATGCGCACCATCCAGCCGGAGGGGTAGTTCAGGCTTTTGTCCACGTTCACCGTGCGGGTGATACCGTCGGTGCACATCACAGACACCTTCTGCAGCACATCGGCGCCGTTGTCCTCCACCAGAGAGCGGGTGGCCGTCTGCACCACACCGTAGAACACGCTGTCGGCCTCTTCGCCGGTGACCACATCCGCCACTTCATTGTCCATGCCCAGCAGCAGGGTGACCACTTCACCCACGCCGCCGCCGTTCAGGGACGAGATCTTGGAGGCCACTGCCGAGCTGCCCAACTGGTAGCTGGTGCCGGCCACGGTCACTGCCGTGGGGGCGCTGGCGCTAGGCGAAACTGCGGTAATGCGGCCTGCTGCACGGCGGGTATAGATCCATACCGTCTGCAGACTTTCGCTGTAATAATACACATCGTATTTGTTCAGTTCACTGGATTCCGACACCTTGTCGTTGCGGTACACGCTCACCGGTGCAAAGGGCAGCTGGCTGCCCTCCGTGGCCACGAAGGGGCCTTTCAGGCTGCTGAACAGCACTGTGGAGGTGTCCACCTGGCCGTTGGAAACGGTAAAGCCCAGGGTGGTACCGTAGGCACCGCCGGATGCCGTGTTGGCCGTGAGGGCGTTGTACAGCAGCACAGCGCAGTCCTCATAGTTCAGGGCCTGACCCTGTGCCTTGCTCAGCTGGTTGCGCAGGCCCAGCTCCTGGGCCTTGTTCAACTGTGCCGCCGGGAAAGCGCCGTTCAGGTCGGTCATCTTGTAGCCCAGCAGCTTGAGCACAGCCGTGCAGGCTTCTTCCAGCGTGACGGCGTTGTCCGGGCGGAAGGTGCCATCCGTGTAGCCGTTCATCCAGCCCTGCTGCACCGCAATGCGGATGTAGGGTGCCCACTG
>CABQHF010000265.1 GCA_902463905.1 uncultured Faecalibacterium sp.
GCCACCCGCAGGCCATCCACGGCGGCGCTCATGATGCCGCCCGCATATCCTGCGCCCTCGCCGCAGGGGTAAAGCCCTGCCAGCTGGGTGCACTCGAAGTTTTCTTCCCGCCTCAGCCGCACCGGGCTGCTGGTGCGGGTCTCCAGACCGGTGAGGATGGCGTCCGGCGCGGTGTAGCCTGCAATTTTGTGCTCATACGCCCGCAGACCGGCCCGCAGGGTGTCGGCCAGCTCCGCAGGCAGCAGGCTGCCCAGGTCGGCGGCGGTCACGCCGCGGTCGTAGGTCGGTTCCACGCTGCCGATGTGCAGCTGGCCTTTGCCCTCCAGAAAGCTCCGGATATTCTCGGCCGGGGCAGCGTAAGGCCCGGCGGCACGGCCTGCCGCGCAGGCTTTCGCTTCCAGCTCCCGCTGGAACGCGATGGCCCGCCGGGGGTCCTGCCCGAAATCGGCACCGCTCACGCTGACCACCACCGCCGCGTTTGCATTTTTGCCGCTGCGGGCATGGTAGCTCATGCCGTTGGTCACCACCCGGTCTTCCTCGCTGGCCGAGGCCACCACCTGCCCGCCGGGGCACATACAGAAGGTATACACGCACCGCTCCCCCACATGCTGGGACAGCTGGTATTCGCCGCGGGGCAAAGCCGGGTAGCCTGCCGCCTCGTGATACAGGCTCTTTTCGATCTCGCTCTGCAGGTGCTCTGCGCGGAACCCCACGCTGAAGGGTTTGCACTCCAGCACAAGGCCGCTGTCCATGAGCATGGCAAAGGTGTCCCGGGCCGAGTGGCCCACCGCGAACACCAGTGCCTCGCAGGCAAAGGAACCACTGGTGGTAAAAACGCCGGTGATGCGTCCGTTTGCCTGTTCCAGGCCAGTGAGGGCGGTGTTGAAATGCACCTCGCCGCCCAGGGCTTCGATCTCCTTGCGGATAGAGGTGATGACCCCCCGCAGCAGGTCGGTGCCCACATGGGGCTTCTGCTTCCAGGCGATCTCCGCCGGGGCACCGTGCTGCAAAAACACCTCGGTGACAAGGCCGCACAGCTCGTCGCCGATGCGGGTGGTCAGCTTGCCGTCCGAGAAGGTGCCCGCGCCGCCCTCGCCGAACTGGATGTTGGCGTTGGGATCCAGCTCACCGGTGGCGGAAAAGTGTTCCACCGCCTGCACCCGCTCGTCCAGCGCCGGGCCGCGCTCCAGCACGATGGGCCGGTAGCCCTGCCGGGCCAGCAGCAGCGCCGCAAACAGACCGGCAGGCCCCAGGCCGCACACCACCGGGCGGTGGGGCAGCTTCTGCGTGCCCCGTTGCACCCGGAAGTCGGTCCTGCTGTGCAGGGACACGTTGGCCGATGCCCCGGCGAAGGCGGGTTCTTCGGCTTCGTTTTTCAGGGTGACAGCCACGGTGTACACCAGCTTGGGCTGGCCGCGGCGGGCGTCCACCGACAGCTTTGCCACGCCCAGATGCTGCACCTTTGCGCGGGGGATGCGTGCCTCCCGCAGGGCCTTTTCAAATGCCTGCGGCTCCCCGGCGGAGAGCGGCAGACGGATGTTGCGCACGAGAATCATAGTTCAGTGTGTTCCTTTTTTATCAGTTGCTTTCGATGCGGCACTGCAGCACATAGCTGCCCAGTGCAAAGATCTTGCCGTTGGAGGGCACATACAGGCGGCAGGCCACGTTCTGCTGGCCGATAGCCACCGAGAAGTCCTCGGCGTCGATCTCCACGACCACCTGTTCCGGGGTCAGGGTCTCCAGTGCCTCCCTGGGGCCGCAGAGGGTCACGTTCATCAGCCGCTCGGTCTCCACCGTGAGCTGATAGGTGGAGGGCAGGTTCACCACCTGCACGCAGCTGGAGGGCAGGTTCAGGGTCTTGGTCTCCAGAGCCGAGCAGTCGAAGCTGAGGGTGATGGTGGAGATGTTGTCCAGCAGGTAGATATCGGTGGGCAGCTCGATGGGCAGTTCATACACCTTGTTCAGGCTGAAGGTGGAAAGGTCGATGTTGCCGATGAACAACGTGGACAGCGCGTCGATCTTTTCCGCCGGGCCGGCCACCTTGAGCTGCTTGCGGCTCAACTCGTACACCAGCACGGAGTTATCGAAATCGCGGGGCGCATTGATGAAGTTCACGTCCACCGGCAGGGTGGCCATCTTGTACACCTGCAAGGTCACGTCCACGCTGCTCTCTTCCAGTTCGGTGTACTCAAAGTTCACCTCGGTGCCGCCGGAGGTGTAGAACCGCAGCGGCGTTGCCAGGGTGACCGAACTGTCCAGTTCGCCGGAGTAGGTCACCTCGGCGGTGCAGGTGGTGACCTTATCCAGTTCACTGCTGGGGCCGGAGAGGGTGACCGTGTCCTTGGACACCTCGGTGCTGTAGAGGATGTACCCGTCCGAGATGGTCAGGTAATTGGTGGTCACGGTGACGGGGAGGGTCTTTTCCTCCACCACGTCGAACACCACGTTCACCATATTGTCGGAGCCGTCGATGGTCACGGTGACACCGTTGAGCATACCGTTGGCACCGCGCACCAGTAGGCGCAGGCTCTTTTCGCCGCTGTCCCGCACGCTGGACCAGTCCGGATAGACCACGAAATCGGAGGCCGTCAAGCTGCCGATGGTGTAGCCGTCGCCGGAGATTTTCAGGTTCACGGTCTTATCCTCGGCGCTGACGATGCTCAGGCCACGGGAGGTGTAAACGGAGGAATCATAGGTGTAATCCACCGGGACGTTATAGATGGT
>CABQHF010000266.1 GCA_902463905.1 uncultured Faecalibacterium sp.
GCTCTTTTTCTTCCTGATAGCGGTGCAGCAGGAAGATGGAGAAGTCCATCGTAACACCCAGCTGCAGCACGGTGGCCAGTGCTTCGGTGATGTAGCTGATCTGGCCCAGGAAGATGTTGGTGCCGAAGTTGTACGCGATGGGGAACAGCAGGCCCAGCATGAACAGCAGCGGGGTGATGGTGCTTTCCAGCGAGAGGAACAGCACCAGCAGGCTGGCACCCACGGCGATCAGGATGTACATGGGCATTTCCTGATTGACCAGTGCCTTGGTGTCCTGCAGGATGACGCTCATGCCGCCGAAGAAGCAGTCCTTGCGCAGCAGCGTTTCGATCTGTTTGACGGCGTTCATCGTCTCGTCGCTGGCGCTGGGTGCGTCGAAGCGGACGATGAGCATGGTGGAATCGTTCTTGCCGAACATGAACTGCTGCACGTCGGCGGGCAGCATCTCGGTGGGGATGCTGGGATCGATCACATCGCTGAGCCAGAAGGTCTGCATGACACCGGGCACGGCCTCGATGTCCTTCTTCATGGCAATGAGTTCGTTGGTCGGCAGGCCTTCCACCGTGATCATGCCGGTGGACGCCAGATGGAAGTCATCCTCGAGGGCTACCTCGCCGATCATGGAGTCCAGATCCTGCGGCAGGTAGGTGAGGATGTCATAGTTGATGCGGGTGGCAACTGCGCCGATCGCGGAAGGAATCAACAGCAGGAACGCTACTGTCAGGATCAGCTTCCGGAAGCGCACAATGCCCTGTGCAATCTTTTTCATGAGTACCCTCCAGAGTCAGAAATGGATAAGAATCTTAGTAAAATGACCGGTGGTCATTTCCAAGCAAACACTATTATAACCAGGACAAACCGGGTGTCAAGCACAAAAATGACCAAAAGTCAGTTTTTTTATCACGGGCCGGCGATTGTATAAGAAAACGCTCTTGCACAATTGCGGCAGGACTGCTAAAATGATTGAGACAACCAACAAGGGCAACGTATGAACGTGAGAAAAAGAGAGAAAAGAGGAATCGACCCAGAGCATGAGTACCGTGGAAGGCAAAAAACAGGAAAAGCGCCGGGCCCTGCTGGATGCAGCCTACGAGCTGTTTCTGGAGCGCGGCACCGCCAAGACCAGCGTGGAGGACATCACCTCCCGGGCCAAGGTGGCCAAAGGCACTTTTTACCTGTATTTTCAGGACAAAGGTGCGGTGATGCAGGCCCTGCTGGGGCGGGTGAGCTACCAGCTGCTGAACAATGCGTGCGAGGCTGTGGAGCGGCAGACCGGCCTTGAGACGTTCCCGGACAAGATGGTGGCCGTGATCGACCATATTATCGAAGCGCTGCGGCGGGACACGGTGGTGCTCAAATTCCTGGAGCGCAACTTCGTGTGGCCGGGGCTGGACCAGATCGAGGCCAGCCGCGACGCCGAGCCGCTGATGCGCAAGCTGCTCAACGTGGTGCTGACCAGCCCGGAAATGGCCGGCCGCACCGAGCGGGAGGTCTATCAGCGCATCACGGCGCTGGGCAGCATGTGCATGTCGGTGTGCTACTCCAGCATTCTGGAGGGCAAGCCGGACAACATCGACAGCATGAAACCGGTGCTGTACGACATCATCCGCAAGGCGCTGTAAGAAATTTTCAGAGAAAATTGCAAAAAGTCTTGCAATTCGTGCAAAGCTGTGGTAAACTATCCAAGTCGATATGACGTATGGACGGTTAGCTCAGCTGGTAGAGCATCTGCTTGACGTGCAGGAGGTCACAGGTTCGAGTCCTGTACCGTCCACCATTCAGTTCGTACTCGAACCCGAAAGGGTTCGGGTATTTTTGTTTATAGAAACAAGCAAAGGCAGGGTATCACCATGACGGCGGTGCCCTGCCTTTTGCTCTTACTCTAATACGAACAGAATCAATGTAGACATTTTGTCCACATTGATTTCTCCTGCCTCAACAAGTAGATAAACGTCCGTTTCGCCTCATGTGCTCATTTTGAACACATGAGGTGAGTGGATGGCAGTTGCCGTTCTCCCTGCATGGATTTGGTTTCTTCTTCACCAAAGCGGGGCTGTTGTTGCTTCTATGTAAGGTTAGTCCTCTAATCTGCCGTGTTCGCAGCCAAGGGAGAGGTAGCGTTCCATCTCGCCACTCAGCACCATCTGTGTATACTCCAACGGCTTGTTGTAGAGCAGCCATTCCAGCTCTGCCCGCTGTGCCGGGGCGTTGCCGTACTCGTCCTCAATGGCGATGCAGTCGATGGCAAGAGTAGTTTCATCCTCGAACCGGGCTTCCACCCGGTTAGTGTCCATGTTGAATCGGCAGGAAAGCAGTTTGTTCATAAGGAAACCTCCATGTTCTTCACATTTGCTTCTTTTGCAGTGGAAAGTTCCGGCTGTCCGTTTGCAGATCCATGAATCCACTTTTTGATGCAGCCCTTTGCAGGTCTACACTCATCCACCACACGCTCCAATTTTGCGCTAAACGCGAACAACGCTCTTTTTGCTCTGCACAAAATCCTGCATCGTTTGGCGTAAAATTGGCGTATGGCGTAGTTTTCGCTGGAAATCCGTCAAAAGAAAAAGCCTGAAACTTCTCGGTACATCAAGAAGTTTCAGGCTTTGTTTTGCTTAAATTGGAAATTTACTGCTCAATCGGCTTCATCGTGGGGACAGGTCAAGGAGAACTCACAAATGGCTTTATTTCCCTTTATAAGCCTATCCATGCGGCTTCCTTTTTCC
>CABQHF010000267.1 GCA_902463905.1 uncultured Faecalibacterium sp.
AACTTTTTGTTTCATTGGTGTTCTCCTAACGTTCCATGAATCTCTCTTTTCAAATACTCTCTTCGTTTCGGGGGTGCACCTTACCGTTTCGATGGCTCGATTATATCACTCTGCACAAAAAAATCTACCGATTTGGACTGTTTTTGAACTTGTTCGCAAAAGCCGAAACATGTTTCACTTTTATGTTGGATGCATCAAAATGTTCATTGACAAAATGCACGATTCAGCGTATACTTCATAGAAACAAGCTATCCTTTGGTTCACAAATCGGAGCAAAACATGAAACACGACCTTTACAAACTGGCAGATCAGTACCATCTGAATGCCAACGAGCAGCAGCTTTTGCAGGCGGTGCTGGAAACCGCAAAAAACGGCGGTCAGTGCAGCGTGCGGGAGTTTGCAGCGCAGAACTACACCTCCCCGGCCGCCGTGATCCGGCTGAGCAAAAAGATGGGCTATACCGGCTACACCGATATGATCTACCGCATCGGTTTTCTGATCCAGAACGAGATCGACAACAAAAACCACGCTTCCGACATCACCGCCTTTATCGGGGACATCCCAGAAGAAAAAATACATCGCTTTGTGGAGTTGCTCCATACCAACCGGCAAAAGCCCATTCTAGTGACAGGCACCGGCTTCTGTGCCCCTTTGCAGGAATTTATGGTGCGGAAGCTGCTGGTTTTGGGCTACTGCGCCATCGGCTCCAATAGCTATGAGGTCTACGAAAGCGGTGCACTGAATGCCGGGCTGGTCATTGCCATCAGCAAAAGCGGAAAGACCGACACCATCCTGAAGCCGGTACAGGACTCCTTTGCACAGCACCGGAGCATCATTGCCTTTGTGGGTGCCGACAATTCTCCCATTGCCCGCTGTGCAGACCCTGCCTTTGTGCTGCTGGACGACAAGATGCTGGATGACCGGAACCTTACCGCCAACTATTTCTATGCGCGTGTCCTCATCACCTTTGAATATCTCATGGATCTTGTTGTGGAGAAGGACGAGCATCCAAGTGGAAAGGAAGGGCTGTGAGTTCTCTTCACGCCCAAGAATAAAGTTTTTTGCTTTCATCAGAAAAGCCGCCCCGGGTCAGCTTGCCCGGAGCGGCTTTTTCAGGTGCAGATCATCATTAGGAGGTATGATCGCTTATTCAGAAAATGGAAGAGATCCTATCAGATGCCTGCGGCGGCATTCTGACCGGCAAGGCGGCCGAAGGTGGCGCTGCGGCCTGCGGCGGCACCTGCCATCAGGCTGGGATAGCTGCCGGCGAAGTAGTTGCCGCTCATATCACCGATGACATACAGGCCGGGGATAGCCTTGAAGTCCTGGTCGATGGCGTGCATATTATCGTCGATCTGGATGCCGTCGATGGTGCAGATCAGATAGCCGCCAGCCTGACGGACACCGTAGAAGGGTGCCTCGCTCAGGGTGGAGAGGCGGTAGCTCTCCTTGCCGTAGTCCTCATCCTCGCCCTTGGCGGCCAGCTCATTGTAATGGTCCACCGTAGCGGTAAAGGTCTCCTTCGGCAGACCCAGCTTGTCGGCCAGCTCCTCGATGGTGTCGGCCTCCACGATGTAGCCCTGATCCTGCAGGTCGGCGTTCATTGCCTGCACATAGTCCATGGGGAACACCGGGTTTGCACCGTTGACATGGGGGTACAGACGGCTGCAGCCGTGGGTGGCAAACTTCTCGCAGTCCTCGGCATACTTGCTGTCCCAGATGGTGCAGTAGGTGTGGTGGGGCTGGTTTGCTGCAGCGTGTAGCACCAGATCGTAGGGCATATACTCGTTCATGAAACGCTCACCCTTCAGGTTCACCTTCAGGAACGGCTGGCTGCCCATCCAGAACAGTATGCCATCGCTGGCCTTGCCGTACTCGCCGGTCTCGTCCGGCTTGATGGCACCACGGTCGAAGATCATGGAGGTGTGGGTGGTGTCCATGATGGCACCAGCCCACAGACACGCCTTGATGCCGTCGCCCTTTGCGCCGGGCTTGGAGTAGTTGACGCAGGTCTGCTCCACGCTCTGGGGCTGCAGAGCGTTCATCATGACGTCGTTTCCGCTGTAATTCCTTCCTTTTCTTGCTCGTATCTTCGTATCGACAAAATCTTGTTGCCGTTCTTGTTAAAAGTATCACATTTACAAGCAAAGAAAAAGAAGATATACGGTGATTCGGTGTACCTGGCATAGACATAGCGTGTAAGAATTTTAAGGTCAAGTTCCGATAACTGCGCCAAAGCACTACCCATCAAGAACAGCTGCGCAGAAGGTGACCGCCCAGTGAGAGCACGTTCCCAGAAAGACAATGGAATCGGGTGCCTCATTGTTTGTGGGCTGACCTCATTTGGTTTTGACCACAAAGAAAGCAAAGCAGCGTGCAGCTGCCCGGAAAGAACGTAAATGCAAAACAGCAGCCCCTGCCAGGCAAGATGCTCCGGCAGGGGCTGCTGTTTTCAGGTGTGGGAAGGGCCCGGTTTTAATCCCGGTGGGTCAGCTTATTCAGCAGCATGACTGCCAGCACCAGGACACCCATGAACAGAAGGATGCCCACCATGCCGATGACCAGGATGGGCAGGGTAGCGGTCCAGGAAGAAAGATGAATCATAGGGGCACCTCCTTTAAGCCAGCAGGGTCAGGATCAGTCCGCCTGCAATGACGGAAGCGATCTGGCCCGAAACATTGACGCTGATGGAATACATCAGCAGGAAATTCT
>CABQHF010000268.1 GCA_902463905.1 uncultured Faecalibacterium sp.
TTGATGATGTAGTAGATGGAGTTGTCGTCGTTGTTCACGATGTCCATGATGGACACCGGGCTTACGTTGCCCGCCTCAAAGATGGGGTTGCCGTGGGCGTCGATGATGGCATCGTAGCTGTTCACCTCGGCGCGGACGAACTCCTCCATGATGTAGGCCACATCCGGGTGCTCTTTTTCCTTGTAGGTCAGAAATTCTTCCAGTTCCTTGTCGGTGGAAAGGCGGTGGGTATCCGAAGCGCCCACGCCGTTGTCCGGCTTGACTACCACCGGGTAGCCCACCTGCGCCACAAAGGCCTTGCAGCCTGCAAGGTCATCCACCATGTGGTAGCGGGCGGTGGCGATACCGGCCTTCTGGTAGTACTCCTTCATCTTGCTCTTGTACTTGATGCGGGGCATATCAGAGGTCTGGAAGCCGCTGGTGATGTGGAAATCGGTGCGCAGGGCGGCATCCCGCTCCAGCCAGTATTCATTGTTGGACTCCAGCCAGTCGATGCGGCCATACTTGAAGGTGAAAAAGGCCACGGCGCGGTACACCTCGTCGTAGTTTTCCAGACTGTTCACCTTGTAGTACTCGTTCAGGCTTGCCTTCAGTTCGGGCTTCAGCTCCTCGTAGGGCTGGTCGCCGATGCCCAGCACGTTCAGGCCGTTGTTTTTCAGCTCCCGGCAGAACTGCCAGTAGTTCGTGGGGAAGTTGGGGGAGATAAAAATAAAGTTCTGCATGGTATTTGTTGATTCCTCTTTCCGTTACCTCTATGATTGCAATGCCCCTGCGGGGCGGGACAGACTTTAATATTGGGAAACAACGGCGCGTCCATGGACGCGCCGTTGTGCCATTTTCACGAGATGGGTCACTTCTCGCCCAGAACGTAGGGCATATAGTATGCCACCTGCTTATACCACCAGTTCCAGTCGTGGTTGACATCGTGACCCCACAGGTCTACCCAGATGGGGATATGCTTTGCTTCAAAGATGCGCTTGAGCAGCCATGTGGTGTCCGGCTGTTCCCAGTCGCCCTGACCGCAGCAGATGACCGCCTTCTGGCTGCGGAACAGCTGCATATAGGGGTGATCCTCCGGGAAGTTCTTCATGTAGTCCACGGGGGAGTTCATGTACACCAGCTCGTCCATATAGTCGCCAAAGCCGTAGTGAGCAGTGTAGATGCCGCTGAGTGCCAGACAGCCGCAGAAGATATCCGGGCGGCGCAGATACAGGTTTACCGCGTGGGTAGCACCCAGACTGCACCCGAAGGCGATGATGCCGGGCAGATCGCTCCAGCCGTTGCGCTGCTGCGCCAGATGCTGAAGCATCGGGGCGACCTCGCGGGTGATGTAGCGCAGCCACTGCTCATAGCGGCGGATGCGCCAGTAGGGGTTGCCCTGTGCGTCCGACCAGGTTTCCTGATCCATGGTGTCGATGGAAAGCACCATGATCTGCCCGGACTCGATCCACGGGGCAAGGGTGTCGGTCATGTGGAAGTTTTCAAAATCGAAAAAACGGCCGTCCTGACAGGGGATATACAGCATCGGGCGGCCTGCGTGGCCGTAAAGCTTGCACTCCATATCCCGTCCCAGTTCCGGGCTGTACTCCTTGAAATACTGCATCTCCATGGTGTTTCCTCCTTTGATGTGGTTATGGTGTTACCCTTCTCTTATTCCTCCACCTCATACAGCAGGGTGTGGAACACGAAGGGCAGCTGTTTTTCCCAGCTGGCCTCGCTGTGGGTGCCGCCGGGCACGATGCGGCTGGTCAGGTGGATGCCCCGGGTCATCAGCTTGCCGCTCAAGGCAGAAAACTGTCGGCGGATGCCCTCGTGGTTGCCCATCTCCCGGGAGCCGTAGTCCATGTACAGCACCGTGCCGGGGGAAAGCTTTGCACGCCCCACAAGGCCGGAAAGCTTATCCGGTGCCACCCAGATAGAGGGCGACAGCGCCGCAGCACGGCTGTAAGTATCGTTATACTGCAGCAGGGCATACAGGCTCATCAGCCCGCCCATGCTGCTGCCGCCGATGAAGGTATGTGCCCTGTCCGGCAGGGTGCGGAAATTCTGGTCGATCAGGGGCTTGAACCGGTGGATGAACCAGCTCATGGTGGCCTGTCCCTTGCCGTCAAAGTGGCCGTAGGTGGGGTCATCGAAGCGGTAGGGGGAATACTCCACCAGACGCTCGTTGTTTGCCCCGGCGTTGCACTCGATGGCCGCCACGATCAGCGGGGTGTCGGTATAGTCCAGATAATCCGCCACGCCCCAGCTTTTGCCGTAGGTGGCATCCTCGTTGAAAAACACGTTCTGCCCATCGAACATATACAGCACGGGGAACCGGCGCTCCGGCTGTGCCTCGTACATGGTGGGCAGGTAGACATACGCCCGGCGCTGTTCGGTGCCGTTGACCGCCGGGTAACTCATGCTCCATTTTTTGATCATGGTGCTTCTTTCCTCTCAAATCTTCCTGCAAAGGGCACAGGCGGCAAGCCCACGCCCTTTATAGGTAGTGTAGCACCATGCGGCGGGAATTGCAATGATTATAGAGCAAAGGGACTGCTGCCCCAAATGGTATGCAGCAGTCCCTTTAAAAGCCGTAGGGTGACAGGCGGCTCAATATTTCTTTTCCACAGGCACGATCCAGCCCTTGGTATCGGGCAGCTTGCCCCACTGCATACCGGTCATGGTGTCGTACAGCTTCTGGGTGACAGGGCCG
>CABQHF010000269.1 GCA_902463905.1 uncultured Faecalibacterium sp.
GGTGCATTTTCCAGATAATCTTCCAGCTTTGCCTTGATGACGGCCACCTTGGGGCCGTATACCACCTGCACACCGTTGCCCTTGCAGATCACGCCGGAGGCACCGGAGGCCTTGAGCACATCCTGTTTGACCAGCGCAGCGTCCTTGACGGTGCAGCGCAGGCGGGTTGCACAGCAGTCCACGTCGGACAGATTAGCGGCACCGCCCAGACCTTCTACGATCAGGGCGCTGACCGGATCATCCCCTGCGGGGGCGGTGCTGCCGGAAGCGGCGCTGCGGGCGTTCACGTCCGCACGGGTGTACAGCTTGACCTCCTCCGCATCGTCGCGGCCCGGGGTCTTGTAGTCAAACTTGGAGATCATAAAGCGGAAAATGATGTAGTACAGTACAAAGTACACCGCACCGACCACGACCACCCACACCCAGTGGGTCTTGGCGTTGCCCTGCATCACACCGAACAGCACCAGGTCGATGAGACCGCCGGAGAAGGTCATGCCCACGCCCACATTCAGGATGTGCATCAGCATGAAGGACAGACCGGCCAGCACGCAGTGCACCGCGTACATGGGCAGTGCCACAAAGATAAAGGTAAATTCCAGCGGCTCGGTGATGCCGGTGAGGAAAGCCGTCAAGGCGGCAGACAGCAGCAGGCCGCCTGCCACCTTTTTCTTTTCCGGCTTGGCGCACTGGTACATCGCCAGCGCCGCGCCGGGCAGACCGAACATCATAAAGGGGAACTTACCGGCCATGAAACGGGTAGCGCTGACCGAGAACACCGTGGTGGACTTGGAAGCCAGCTCGGCAAAGAAGATGTTCTGTGCGCCGGTCACGGTGACGCCATCGATGATGGCGGTGCCGCCCACAGCGGTCTGCCAGAACGGCATATAGAACACATGATGCAGTCCAAAGGGGATCAGCGCACGCTCCAGCAGGCCGTAAATAAAGGTGCCTGCGTAGCCGGAAGCCAGCACCAGTGCACCCAGCGCGGCAATACCGCTCTGCACCACCGGCCAGATATAGAACATGGCAATGCCGACCACCAGATACACAATAGAACTGACGATGGGCACAAAGCGGGTGCCGCCGAAGAAGGCCAGCACCTGCGGCAGCTCGATCTTATAGAACTTGTTGTGCAGCGCCGCCACGCCCAGACCGACCACGATGCCGCCGAACACACCCATTTGCAGGGTTGTGATGCCCAGCATGGTGGTGGTGGAGTTGGCAGGCATCGCTTCTACGCCGCCTGCCGCATTGATCATGGCCTGAATGGCTGTATTCATAATGATATAGGCCACTGCGCCGGACAGGGCGGCCACCTCTTTTTCCTTGCGGGCCATGCCGATGGCCACGCCCATGGCGAACAGCAGCGCCAGATTGTTGAACACGGCGCTGCCGGTCTGGCTCATCACGTCCAGAATGGTGTAGATCAGGGTACCGGGGTGGATGACGCTGTTCAGGCCATAGGCCGCCAGCATGGTTTCGTTGGTGAACGAGCTGCCGATACCCAGCAGCAGGCCCGCAACAGGCAGCAGTGCAATGGGCAGCATAAAGCTGCGTCCCACGCGCTGCAGCACGCCAAAGATCTTGTCTTTCATCTTCAGTTCTCCTTTTCTCAAGTTCGTATCCAGCATATATATATCCACACAGGAAAGACCTGTGGAGAATCAAAGGTGAAGCAAAAGAGCTTATTTTCCCATCCGGATCCGTTTCAGATGGATCGTAAGGAACACCAGTTCCTCGTCCGAAAGCTCCTTGTGCCAGGTGTTGCGGACATACTCCGCAATGCAGCAGGCGCATTTGTAGTGTTCGCTGCAATTGCGGGCGATCAGGGCGCGGAACACTTCGTCGTGGGTATCGTTTTCCTGCTCCTGTTTTCCTTGAAATACGCGTTGCGCAAAAAAGCGCAAATGTACTGTAAAGCGGCTGAAATCCAGTGCATCCCGGTCAAAATGGCAGTTGTAAAAGTATTCCACCACCTGCACGCAGCCATCCACAAAGCGGGTGACATCGTTCACCACGCTCATGGTGGTGTTGAGCTCTGCGTTGACGATGTGCAGCGCAATGAAGCCGCCCTCGTCGTCCGAAAGGTCTGCATGGCAGCGCTGGCGGATGGTGGCAAGGCACTCCATACCAAGGCGATACTCTTCCGGGTAGAATTCCCGAATGGGAGCCATCAGCGGGTTGGAAAAGCGAATCCCCTGCTCGCTGCGCTGGATGGCAAAGCTGATGTGGTCGGCCAGCGTGATGAGCAGGCTCTCGTTCAGCGGGTAGTTCACCCGGCTGCGGATCATTGCCACCAGCTCATCGGTGAGCAGCAGATGCTCATACGGGATCTGTTCCAGAAGTTCCACCAACTTTTGCTGCACGGCAGGGCTGGTCATGCGGTAGCTGCGCTCCACGGTTTCAGCCTCGATTTTATAGCCCGGCTTAACGCCAAAGCCCAGACCGCGCCCGGTGACGATCAGCTCACAGCCCGTGGGGTCCACCACGCGCAGAATGTTGTTGTTGATCGGTTTTTTGACGGTATATTGCATTGTTTCTCCTCCTCAGGTTGAAAAAGGCAATAAAAAAAGACCACTCTTGACACAGCAAACATACCGAAGGCTGAAACACGCTTTCGGCTTGTGCTATGCAGAGTTGGTCTAGCCCGCCAAACGGTAACAATCCAACGACGCTGCTCACGTAC
>CABQHF010000270.1 GCA_902463905.1 uncultured Faecalibacterium sp.
AGGTGCTGGCCATCACCGGCGATCCCATCCCCACCGCCGAGCGGGATGAGGTGAAGAACGTCTATCAGTTCAACTCCCGCAAGCTGGCAAGCTACATCGTCTCGCTGGCCGGGGAGGGCCGGGAGATGCCGTCGCCCATGACCGTGTTCGGCGCACTGAACCTGAACGCCCGCAACTTTGATGTGGAGCTGCGCCGGGCGGAGCAGAAGCTGGAACACGGGATGTCCGGCTTCCTGACCCAGCCGGTGCTGTCGGCGCAGGCGGTGGAAAACCTGAAAAAGACCCGCGAGACCCTGGGCGAGCGGGCAAAGATCCTGGCAGGCATCATGCCGGTGGTCAGCCAGCGCAACGCCATCTTCATGGAGAACGAGATCAACGGCATCCATGTGGAGGAGCGGATCATCGAACAGTTCGCCGGGCTGGACCGCGCCCAGGGCGAGGAGCTGGGCCTTGCCGTCTCGCTGGAGATGGCCCGGGCAGCCCTGCCCTATGCGGATGGATTCTACCTGATGACGCCCTTCAACCGGGTGGCGCTGATGGAGCGGCTGATCGCCCGGCTGAAGCAGGAAGTCCTTGCCTGAAAAAAGAGATTGACAAAACGCCCAAAAAACGTTATATTCTTTGTATAAATGCAATGAAAAAGAGTGCGCGCCGCAGGCGGCTTTTCCAGAGAGCCGGGGCAGGTGAAAGCCGGTAAGAACGCGGCGGTGCGCTGTCACTTTTGAGCTGGGGCGGTGAAATCAGTAGTCGTCCCCGGAGCTGCTCCACGTTACAGGGGCATCAAGGGGCACAGGGCCTTTCGGCGCTGTGCAATTTGGGTGGTACCGCGGTATGTAAATGTTACAGCCGTCCCATGGAACGTTCCGTGGGGCGGCTTTTTTCGTCCCACTCCATTACACTTTTGGGAGGTTCCTCATGAAAGAACTTGCAAAACAGTACGATCCCAGCCAGGTGGAAGACCGCATCTACCAGTTCTGGCTGGACGGCGGCTGCTTCCACACCGAAGCAGACCCCGACAAGAAACCCTATACCATCGTCATGCCCCCGCCGAACGTCACCGGTCAGCTCCACATGGGCCATGCGCTGGATAACACCATGCAGGATGTACTCATCCGCACCAAGCGGATGCAGGGCTACGCCGCCCTGTGGGTGCCCGGCACCGACCATGCATCCATCGCCACCGAGGCCAAGGTCGTGGAGGCCATGCGGGCCGAGGGCCTGACCAAGGAGATGGTGGGCCGCGACGGCTTCCTGGAGCGCGCCTGGGCCTGGAAGACCAAGTACGGCAACCGCATCGTCAGCCAGCTGAAAAAGCTGGGCAGCAGCTGCGACTGGGACCGTGAGCGCTTTACCATGGACGAGGGCTGCTCCGAGGCCGTCAAGGAAGTGTTCGTGCGCCTGTACGACAAGGGCCTGATCTACCGCGGCAACCGCATGGTCAACTGGTGCCCCCACTGCAACACCTCCATCTCCGACGCCGAGGTGGAGTACGAGGAGAAGGACGGCAGCTTCTGGCATCTGCTGTACCCGGTCAAGGAGACCGGCGAGATGCTGGAGCTGGCCACCACCCGCCCGGAGACCATGCTGGGCGATACCGCTGTGGCCATCAACGGCGATGACCCCCGGTACGCCCATCTCCACGGCTGCCATGTGGTGCTGCCCCTGCTGAACAAGGAGATCCCCATCGTCTGCGACGAGCACGCCGATATGACCAAGGGCACCGGTGTCGTCAAGATCACCCCCGCCCACGACCCCAACGACTTTGAAGTGGGTCTGCGCCATGATCTGCCCATCGTCCGGGTGTTCACCTACGACGGCCACATGACCGGTGCTGCCGACAAGGCCGCTGCCGATGCCCTGTTTGCCGCAGGCAAGAACACCGTCAACGAGCCCCAGGTGCTGGACTGCGGCAAGTATGCCGGCATGACCACGCTGGAAGCCCGCAAGGCCATCCTGGCCGACCTGAAGGAGGGCGGTTTCCTGAAGGAGATCGAGCCCCTGAAGCACGAAGTGGGCACCTGCTACCGCTGCCACTCCACCATTGAGCCCATGGTCTCCAAGCAGTGGTTCGTCAAGATGGAGCCGCTGGCAAAGCCCGCCATCGAGAGCGTGGAGAAGGGCGAGATCAAGTTCGTGCCCGAGCGCTTCACCAAGAACTATATGAACTGGATGAAGAACACCCGCGACTGGTGCATCAGCCGTCAGCTGTGGTGGGGCCACCAGATCCCGGCCTACTACTGCGACGACTGCGGCGAGACCGTGGTGGCCAAGGCGATGCCGTCTGTCTGCCCCAAGTGCGGCGGCACCCACTTCACCCAGGACCCTGACACGCTGGACACCTGGTTCTCCTCCGCACTGTGGCCTTTCAGCACCCTGGGCTGGCCCAATGAGGACAGCGCAGACCTGAAGTATTTCTACCCCACCAACACCCTGGTCACCGGCTACGACATCATCGGTTTCTGGGTCAGCCGCATGATCTTCTCCGGTCTTGCCTACACTGGCAAGGCTCCCTTCGACACGGTCTGCATCCATGGCATCGTCCGCGACAGCCAGGGCCGCAAGATGTCCAAGAGCCTGGGCAACGGCATCGACCCGCTGGAGGTCATTGCCAAGTACGGTGCCGATGCCCTGCGCTTCATGCTGCTGGACGGCTCCACCCCCGGCAACGATATGCGTTACA
>CABQHF010000271.1 GCA_902463905.1 uncultured Faecalibacterium sp.
GCCGGGCTTTCGCTGGGCGAATACTCCGCGCTGGAAGCTGCCGGGGTGTTCACCGCCAAGCAGGCTATTGAGCTGGCCGCCTACCGGGGCAAAGCCATGGCCGATGCGGCCAAGGGCATCACCTGCGGCATGACCGCCGTGCTGGGCCTGGACCGCACTGCGCTTTCCGCCTGCTGCGAACAGGCCTCGGCGCTGGGCTGTGTGCAGATCTGCAACTACAACTGCCCCGGCCAGCTGGTCATCGGCGGCGAGAAGGCCGCTGTGGATAAGGCTGCCGAACTGGCCAAAGCCGCCGGTGCCCGCCGCTGCCTTCCGCTGAAGGTGAGCGGCCCCTTCCACACCCGGCTGATGGCCCCCGCCGGAGATGCCCTCGCCGAACGGTTCAAGACCGAGCAGTTCGGTGAGATGCAGATCCCGGTGCTGTTCAACTGTCTGGGCCGCGAAAAGGCCGACGCGGACACCATCCCGGCGCTGTTGGTGAAGCAGGTGCAGAGCAGTGTTTACATGGAGGACACCCTGCGCCGCCTGGGCGAACTGGGTGTGGACCACATCCTGGAGGTCGGCCCCGGCAGTGCCCTGTCCGGCTTTGTGAAAAAGACCCTGCCCGGCGTGCCGTGCGCTTCGGTGGAGACACCGGAGCAGCTGGACGCCGCGCTGGCCGCATGGAGGGACGAAGCATGAGCGAAGAGACTGTGACCCGCGCGGCGGTGGTCACCGGCGGCAGCCGGGGGATTGGCCGGGCGGTGTGTGTGGCACTGGCAAAGCAGGGCTGCAACGTGGTGGTCAACTACTGCCACGGCGCAGAGCCTGCGGAGCAGACGGCAGCGCTCTGCCGCGCCGAGGGCGTGGACGCCGTGGCCGTACAGGCCGATGTTTCCACCGCCGAGGGCTGCCAGAAACTGTTCGAGGAAGCCGTCAACGCCTTCGGGCGGGTGGATGTGCTGGTGAACAATGCAGGCATCACCCGTGACGGCCTGCTCCTGCGCATGTCTGAGGCCGATTTTGACGCCGTGCTGAACGCAAACCTCAAGGGCGCGTTCCTCTGCTGCAAGGAGGCCGCCCGCCGCATGGTGCGCCAGCGCTGGGGCCGCATCATCAACCTTTCCAGCGTGGTGGCCCTGCGGGGCAACGCCGGGCAGGCAAACTACGCCGCCAGCAAGGCGGGGCTCATCGGCCTGACCAAGAGCCTTGCCAAAGAGCTGGCAGGCCGGAACATCACGGTGAATGCCGTGGCCCCCGGCCTGATCGAGACCGACATGACCGCCGCCCTGCCGGAGGCTGTCCGCGCCGAAATGGCCAAGGGCATCCCGGTAGGCCGGACCGGCAAGCCGGAGGACGTGGCAAACGCCGCGGCATTTTTTGCCGCAGAACAAAGCAGCTATCTCACCGGGCAGGTGCTCTGTGTGGACGGCGGCATGGCAATGTAAAGGAGAACGTTTTCATGGAAAAACGCAGAGTGGTCGTTACCGGTCTGGGCACTGTGAACCCGCTGGGCAACACCGTGGCCGAGAGCTGGGCCGCCGTAAAGGCCGGACAGTGCGGCATTGCCCCCATCACCCAGTTCGATACCGCTGGGTTCAAGTGCAAACTGGCGGCTGAGGTGAAGGGCTTTGACCCGGAAGCGATCGTGGACAAAAAAGAGGCCCGCAAGATGGCCCGCTTTACCCTGCTGGCACTGGCTGCCGCAAACGAAGCCATCCAGGACAGCGGCCTTGATACCGAAGCCAACGCCAAAACCACCGGCGTCATCCTGTCCAGCGGCATCGGCGGGCTGCCCACCATCGAGGAGCAGCACACCCGCGGCGAGGAAAAAGGCATGGAGAAGGTCAGCCCCTACTTCGTGCCCATGTCCATTGCCAACATGGCGGCGGCCCAGGTGGCTATCCGCTTCGGCCTGAAGGGCATGTGCACCTGCCCGGTCACGGCCTGCGCCGGCGGCACCAACGCCGTGGGCGATGCCTTCCACCGCATCCGCGACGGCTACGAGGACGCCATGGTCTGCGGCGGTGCCGAGAGCTGCATCAGCCCGCTGGGCATCGGCGGCTTTACCAGCATGAAGGCCCTTTCCACCGCCACCGACCCGGATGCGGCCAGCCTGCCCTTTGACGCACGGCGCGGCGGCTTCGTGATGGGCGAAGGCAGCGGTGTGCTGGTGCTGGAAGAGCTGGAGCACGCCAGAGCCCGGGGTGCACACATCTACGCCGAGGTGGTGGGCTACGGTGCCAACTGCGACGCCTACCACTTCACCGCCCCGGCTCCCGGCGGCGCCGGTGCCATCGACTGCATGGCGCTCACCCTCGCCGATGCCGGCATCAGCCCGGAGCAGGTGGATCACATCAACGCCCACGGCACCGGCACCCATATGAACGACTCCTGCGAGACCGCTGCCATCCACGCGGTGTTCGGGGAGCACGCCAAGGAGCTGACCGTCGTGAGCACCAAGAGCATGACCGGCCACCTGCTGGGCGGCGCGGGCGGCGTGGAAGCCGTGTTCACGGCACTGGCCCTGCGGGACCAGTTTGCCCCGCCCACCATCCATTACGCGCAGCCCGACCCGGAGTGCGACCTGGACTATGTGCCGAGCGTGGGCCGCGCCCAGAACATGACCTACGCACTGAGCAACAGTCTGGGCTTTGGCGGGCACAATGCCTGCATCGCCCTGCGCAGATGGGAGG
>CABQHF010000272.1 GCA_902463905.1 uncultured Faecalibacterium sp.
TACTGCTTCTTCTGGGGCATGGCGGCCGTGGTGTGGATGCGCTACGGCTACCCGGTGGTCATGAAGTGCATGACCCGTCTGCGCAGCCGGGTGCGGCCGTGGATGACGGTGCTGCTGGCGGTGTTCATGGCGGTGAACATGGTAACCAGCTCGCTGGCGCTGGCCCGCTACGACGCCCGCACCAGCGGGGTGCCAGCTGCCAATGCCGTGGAGACCTATCTGGACGCCCATTTCGATAATGCCCGCATGGAACGCATCTATCCCAACGCGAAAAAAGTGGAAAAGGCAGGGTGAAATTTGCAGGTTTCCCCTTGCGCTTTGCCGTTGAAACAGGTATAATATGCAAAGATAAAAGGGAGTAAAGGGCGTATATCCCGCAAGAGATGATACGCTGTGCTGCAGCGACAACCCGGCAGAAATGCCCGATGCAGTACCGGATGCTTGAGACTTTTATTACAAGGACGTAGTATGCGTACCCTGTAATAGGAGTCTTTTCTTTTTTGCCCGGCCGAGAGACTCCCGTTCCCGGAGCCGGGCCAAGGAACGATCAAAAAGGAGAAAAATATGCTTATACCTGTTTTACTGTTCATCGTGGGCCTGTTGTGCCTGATCAAGGGCGGTGACTGGTTTGTGGACGGTGCCACCGGCATTGCCCGCCGCTTCCATGTGCCGGAGCTGCTCATCGGTGCCACGGTGGTGTCCATCGGCACCACCCTGCCGGAGGTGATGGTGTCTACCACCTCGGCTCTCACCGGTCACGGCGAGATCGCCTACGGCAACGCCATTGGTTCGGTCATCTGCAATTCCGCCCTCATTGCGGCCATTCCCATTGTGGCCAAGCCGGGCAAGGTGGACCCCAAGAGCCTGCGCACCCCGGTGATGTTCTTCTTTGTGGCGGCAGCCTTCTACGCCGGTGTAGCCTACACCACCGGCTCCTTCACCCGGCCGGTGGGCATCATCCTGCTGGCCATGTTCGTGGCCTACATCGTCTGCAACGTGATGGCCATGAAGAATGCCCCCGCCCCGGAAGAAGAGGAAGAGCCGGAAGAAAACGCTTCCTTTGCCAAGGAACTGGGCCTGCTGGCGGTGGGCGCGGTGCTCATCGCGGTGGGCGCGGACCTGCTGGTGGACAACGGCACCCTCATTGCACAGGCACTGGGCGTGCCGGAGTCGGTCATTGCTCTGACCTTTGTGGCACTGGGTACCTCGCTGCCAGAGCTGGTCACGGCCATCACCTCGCTGGCCAAGGGCCACGGGGCGCTGTCGCTGGGCAACGTCATCGGTGCCAATGTGTTCAATCTGGTGCTGGTGAGCGGCGTCAGCGTGACGCTGGCCCCCTTTACCATCCCGCAGAACTCCACCATTGCTGGCATGAACGCCTCGCTGGTGATGGATATTCCGGTGATGTTTGCGGTCATGCTGCTGCTGACGGTGCCAGCCCTGCTCAAGGGCAAGCTCAGCCGCCCGCAGGGCATTGCGCTGCTGTGCATCTACGCTGCTTTCTGCGTGGTACAGTTCACCATTTGATGACAAAGTAAAAAACAGGCCCCCGCACGGTTTTGTGCGGGGGCCTGTCTGCGTTTTGTGGTTACTGCTGTGCAAAAATTTTGACTTCGTCCTTGTCCATGAAGGCGGCACCGGCAAACCCGGCGGCCTCCAGCTGGCCCAGCTGCTTGCCCAGCTTCTTGGCCTGCTGCAGCACGGTGACGTTGTAGGTGTCACGCAGGGCGGCGGCCTTGCTCAGCACGGCGGGGAAGTCGGCGTCCTTGCCGTACAGCAGGGCGATCTTCTGCTTGGCACCGGGGATCTGATACCCCTGTTCCAGCAGGATGCCGCACACGCGCTCGAAACCGATGGAGAAGCCCACGGCAGGCACCTGGGTGCCCAGGAACTTGCCCACCATGTTGTCGTAGCGGCCGCCGCCGGCCACGGCACCGCTGAACTGCGGGCAGGTGATCTCGAACACCATGCCGGTGTAGTAGCCCTGACCGCGCACCAGGCTGGGGCAGTAGGCCACCTGATAGCGGCCGGCAGCCAGCGCATTGGCGGTGGCCAGAACGTACTTCAGGTCATCGGCGATGGCGGGGTCGGCGCAGCGGGCAGCCACGGCGTCCAGCGTCACCTCACCGGCGGCGATGAAATCGGCCAGTGCGTTGATGGCGGCTTCCGACAGCTGCTTTTCGGTCAGCTCGGCCTTCACGCCGTCAGCACCAATCTTGTCCATTTTGTCAAAGGTGATGCAGACGGAATCCAGCGTATCGGCGGCAAAGCCCATGCTCTCCAGCATGCCGCGCAGGATGCGGCGGTCGTTGATGTTCACCGTGAAGCCGGTGAAGCCGATATTCAGCAAAGCGCGGGTGGTCACGTCGATCAGCTCCACCTCGGCGTTGGGGGAGCTGTCGCCCAGAATGTCGATGTCGCACTGCACGAACTCGCGCAGACGGCCCTTCTGGGGGCGCTCAGCACGGAACACACGGTCGGTCTGAATCACCTTGAAGGGGCTGGGCAGCTTGTCCTTGTTGGCGGCATAGTAGCGGCTCAGGGGCAGGGTGAGGTCGTAGCGCAGGCCCATGTCGGAGAGCTGCTTGGGGTCGCCGGTGTTCAGGGCGGCGGTGAGCTTGTCGCCGCGCTTGAGCACCTTGAAGATCAGGTTCAGGTTGTCGC
>CABQHF010000273.1 GCA_902463905.1 uncultured Faecalibacterium sp.
CCGTGGCTGGAGTATATTCTGGCCGGCAGCAACGTGGACGACTACGAGAGCCTGCAGTACTTCCAGCGTCAGCTGGGCGAGAGCGGCATTCTGGACGCGCTGGTGCAGAAGGGCGTGGAAGAGAACGATACCATCCTCATCGGCGAGTATCAGTTCGACTATATCTTCTAAAATGGATAGCAGGTTCGTTTTCTCAGGTCAACAGGCTCGCCCTCTCAGTCACCTGCGGTGACAGCTCTCCCAAAGGGAGAGCCAAGGGGCCTGACCGAAACGTTTCTTGCCTCTCCCTTTGGGAGAGGTGGCATCGCGTCAGCGATGGCGGAGAGGGCGAGGCTGCTTCTAAGAGGTTACTATGAACGAATCGGAAAAGATCGACCCGCGGGAGCTCAGCCCCCTGGCACTGGCCTTTGTGGGCGACAGCGTGCTGGAACTGCTGGTGCGCCAGCGGCTGGTGGAGCACCACCGGCTCTCTGCCGGCAAGCTCAACGCCGAAAAGGTCAAGTACGTCTCGGCCCGGGCGCAGTTCCGGGAAGAGCAGCTGCTGGAGCCGCTGTTCACCGAGGACGAGCTGGCCATGTTCAAGCGGGGCCGCAATGCCAGCAAGGCCAGCGTGTCCAAGCACGCCTCCCCGGAGGAATACCGTGCCTCCACCGGCTTTGAGTGCCTGCTGGGCTGGCTGTACCTGAACGGGCAGCTGGACCGGGTGCACGAGCTGTTCGACACCCTATGGCAGCAGTTCGACCCCAACGAAACCAGATAACGCCGAAAGCCCGCTGCTTTCCGCACTGGAAAACAGTGCCGGAAGGCGGCGGGCTCTGCGTTTACGCCTGTGGTCCGGTCAGGCGCGGCGGGGCAGCATCAGCGGCTGTTTTTGGCGCTGCGGCTGTTCACGCTGTTCTTGGCGCTCTCATCGTCGGCACCCTTGGTGTACTGGTTGGGGTGCTTGTGCTCGTTGGTGGCGCTGTTGGTGGTCTGATTGCTGGTGCGGTTGGAAGTCTGGTTCTTGCAGTTGTTGCTGCGGTTCTCGGTACGGTTTTCCATCGTGAAGGATCTCCTTTCGGTTTTCAAGTGCGGGGGCGGTGTGCCCTCACAAAGCCTAGTGTGGCCGCGCAGGGCCGCTTTATGCATCCACAGGAGGAATGTACTATGCCTACGGAATATTTTGAGCAGCGGGAACGCGCCCTGCTGGGCCCACGGTACGAGCAGCTGTATGCCGCCCCGCAGGAGGCTGCCGAGCGCGGCGTGACCGTGTCAGCCCTGCGCGCGATGCCGGAGCAGTTTGCGCAGAAAGCGGACTTCCCGCTGGAAGTGTCGCCTTTCTGCAAAGCGGCCTTTGTGGTGCATGCGCCGGAGTTCAAACCCGGACGCCACCCGTACCACCACGCGGGCGTGTTCTACTCGCAGGAGCCGTCGGCGTCCTCGGCAGCCCCGCTGCTGGGAGTGCAGCCCGGCATGCGGGTACTGGACCTGTGCGCGGCCCCCGGCGGCAAGAGCAGCCAGCTGGCAGCGGCTTTGCAGGGGCGGGGCGTGCTGGTGAGCAACGAATATGTGGCGGCCCGCGCCGAGATCCTGAAAAGCAATCTGGAACGCATGGGCGTGCCCAACGCGGTGGTGCTCAACGAGACGCCTGCCCGCATCGCGGAGGCCCTGCCGGAGTTTTTTGACCGGGTGCTGGTGGATGCCCCCTGTTCCGGCGAGGGAATGTTCCGCAAGGAGCCGGTGGCCCGGCAGCAGCACTGTGAAGCGCTGGTAAAGCAGTGCGCTGAGCTGGGTGCACAGATCCTGGACTGCGCCGCCGCCGCGCTGGCCCCCGGCGGGCAGCTGGTGTATTCCACCTGTACCTTTGCGCCGGAAGAGGACGAGGGGCAGGTGGCGGCCTTTCTGCAGCGGCACCCGGAATTCGAGCTGGCCGACGCGCTGGGCAATGTGGACTACACCTTTGGCAGCGAGGGCGAGGCCAACCGTACCGGCGGCCTGCCGCTGGATGTGAGCAAGGTGCGGCGCATCTGGCCCTGTCAGGGTGGTGAGGGCCACTTCATGGCAAGGCTGGTCAAGGCGGGCACGCCGCGCACGCTGCCTGCCGCGGGGGAGTACACCCCGGAAGAACTGCTCTGGCTGGACGCCGCAGCCGCTGCCGGCAAAAAAGGCAAGGGCAAAAACGGCAAACCGGCCAAAGTGCAGGATGTCCGTGCGGCCCGCCGCGCCGACAGCCGCGCCTGCCGGGATGCCGTACTGGGTGGACGCAGCCGCAGCCGGGACGCCGGGGCAGGGGAGACCACCCCGGCGCAGAGCCTGGCGGCCTGGCAGGAGTTTGCCGGGCAGTATTTCCCGGCGCTGGCCGGGCGGCCTGCGGTGGTGCATGGCGGCGGCGTGCTGCTGCCGGTGCCCTTCCCCCAGCCCAGCCTGCATGTGCTGCGGGCCGGGGTGTTCGTGGGCAGCGTACAAAAAGGCCGCTTTGTGCCGGAGCACCACCTGTTCACAGCCTTCGGGGCGCAGTGCGCCAACCGCGAGGAGCTGACTCTGGCCGACCCCCGCTGCGTGGAGTACCTCTCCGGGCGGGAGGTGGAGGCACGCACCGCTGCCGACGGCTGGTGCTGCGTGACCGTGGACGGCTGGCCGCTGGGCGGCGGCAAGGTGTCCGGCGGGCGGGTGAAAAACCACTA
>CABQHF010000274.1 GCA_902463905.1 uncultured Faecalibacterium sp.
TCAAAGGTCACGCCATTGCGAAACTCGCCTGCAGAAATCATAGGAATTCCTCCATTAGTAAAATCTCATGATGCTTTACGCATATCTCTATTTATTTTACTCATTCCCGCATGGTTTGGCAAGGGGTTTGAGCAAAAAAGACGTAAATTTAGGAAAAAAACATCCGCTGCATGGTCTGCGCGTCCTCGGCCTGGGTCCCGGCGCTCTCGCAGATGATGACCGGTGCAAGGCCCCGCCGGGCCAGCAGCTCCATCAGCGGCTCCGGCTCCGGGCCGAACTGAGTCTCGGCAAAGGTCCAGTGGCGCTTCTCGCCGCCTGCGGAATACTCGATGCGGGAGAAATGCACGTGGAACCGCTCTGCCCGCTCGTCGCCCAGCGCTTCGCCGATCCGGTCCAGGATGGCGGCATAGTCCGCCTCCGACCGGATGCCGCCCAGCGTCCGGGCATTCAGGTGGCCGAAGTCGATGCAGGGGGTGATGCGCCGGTCCACCTGACAGAGGGCCAGCACCTCGTCCAGCGTACCCAGCTGGCCGATCTTCCCCATGGTCTCGGGACAGAGGGTGATGTCGGAGTACCCGGCTTCATCCAGCGCTTCCTGTGCCCGGCGCACAGTATCCAGCGCCTTGTCCAGCGCCGCCTCCCGGCTCTGTTTGCCGCAGCTGCCGGAGTGGAAGATGACCCGTCTTCCGCCGAGCGCCCGGCAGAGTTCGGCACTCTGCAGCAGATAGCGCACACTGTTCAGCCGCTTTTCCTCATCCAGACTGGAAGCGCTGATATAGTAGGGCGCATGGACGCTAAACAGGATATCCCGCGCCGCGGCATCGGCAGCCATCCTGCGGGCCTTGTCCAGCCCGAGGCGCACCCCATGGCCGCACTGGTATTCAAAGGCGTTCAGGCCCATCTTTTCGGTGTAGGCCGGGATATCCAGACTGTTCTGGCAGCCCATGGCTGCAAAACTATCGCTGGTGCCGGCCGTGCCGAACCGGATCTTCCAATCGTCGCTCACAGGGTCTTCCCTCCCCGGTCATAGTACTGCTGCCAGTGCTTTTTCTCCCACTTGCGCTTGAGGATGACCTGTGCGCCGAGGTCCGGCCCCCGGGGGATGACCATCAGGCCCGGGATGCCGTAGAGCGCGGCCGCCATCCGGTCGGCATAGAGCTGGTCCCCCACCATGGCCATTTCCTTCCGCCTGACACCCATCCGGCAGCGGGCAACCCCCAATGCAAAGGGCAGGGGCTTGGCCGAGCGGTACAGGTAGGCAAGGCCCAGTTTTTCGGCAAAGGGGCGCACCCGCTTTTCGGCACCGTTGGACACGATGGTCAGCTTTACCCCGGCCTTGCGCATGGCTTCCAGCCAGGCGGCCACCTCGTCCGGCAGCTCCTGGCTGCGGTCGGCCGTCAGGGTGTTGTCGATGTCCAGCACCAGCGCCCGGATGCCCTTCCGGGCCAGCCATTCCGGCGTGATGTGGGTCACATCCTTGAAAACATATTCGGGGGTGATGAGCATAGTAAAAAATCTCCTTGTTGGCTCCTCCATCCGGGGAAGCTGGCGGGCAAAGCGAGACGGAGAGGTTTATGAAATGAAAATAGGGGAGCCTGAAATCCAGGCTCCCCTACATCGGCGTTAGCAACGCGTTTGAAATCAAAAGCAAACAATGCGATTTCAAGCAGTTAATTACTTGAACTTGCGCTTGCGGGCTGCTTCGGACTTCTTCTTGCGCTTGACAGACGGCTTCTCGTAAGCCTCGCGCTTACGGACCTCTGCGAGCACACCGCTGCGAGCAGTGCTGCGCTTGAAGCGACGCAGTGCGCTTTCCAGCGACTCGCCCTCTTTAACACGAATTTCCGACATCTTATTCCCTCCCTTGGACCGTGAGGCAGGAATTTCGTTGTTACATGGTAACTAACAGTAGACAGTATAGCGCATTTTCATGCGTTCGTCAACCTTTTTTGGAAAGTTTTTTGAGAAAAACTTCAGCCTTTCACAGCCAGGTTGACCAGACGGCCCTTGACGTAGATTTCCTTGACCAGCTGCTTGCCCTCCAGAGCGGCGGCAACGGCCGGGTCTGCCTTGGCGGCGGCAATGGCGGAAGCGGCATCGATATCGGCAGCCACCTTCAGGCGGGCCTTCACCTTGCCGTTGACCTGCACCGCGATCTCCACAGTGGACTCCACGCACTTGGCTTCCTCGTACTTGGGCCAGGGGTAATAGGCCAGCTGCTCGTCGTGGCTGTGGCCCAGCTTCTCCCACAGCTCCTCGGTCATGTGGGGAGCAAAGGGGTTCAGCAGCTGGACAACGGTCTCCAGCTCGGCCTTGGTGGTGCCGCCGTTGTCATACAGGGCGTTGACCAGGGTCATCAGCTGGGCGATGGCGGTGTTCATCTTCAGGGTCTCGATGTCCGCGCCCACCTTCTTGATGGTCTGGTGCATCAGGGTCTCGATCTGGGGACGGTAGCCCTCGCCCTCCACCAGCTTGTCGCTCAGGGCCCACACACGGTCCAGGAAGCGGTTGCAGCCTGCGATGGCAGAGGTCTGCCAGGGCGCTGCCTGTTCGAAGTCGCCCATGAACATCTCATACAGACGCATGGTGTCGGCGCCGTACTGGTCTACCACCTCGTCGGGGTTGATGACGTTGCCCAGGCTCTTGGACATCTTGACGATGG
>CABQHF010000275.1 GCA_902463905.1 uncultured Faecalibacterium sp.
TTCAGTGCGTCCATTTTTGAATCCTCCATTTGTTTTTAGACGTTCATGCACGGCATAGCCGTCAGAGGACCGCCCGTTTAATGATAAATACTTGTCATTAACCCCGCTGTGGTCTCAGCGGACACTAACGCCTAAATAGGATAGCACAAAACGTGCTTGAATGCAAGCGTTTTGCCCAAAATAAATGCAAAAATTTTCTGTTTTGTCCAAGGGGCCGCGTTTGCGAGCGCATCGCAGCACGGAAAGCCCCAGTGGGGCTTTCCAGTGAATGTCATTCGCCCCGGCTCAGGCAAACAGCTGCTTGTCCTCGGTGAGGAACTTTGTGCGCAGGATGCCTGCACTGGCGGCCGGCAGGCCGAACTTTTCTTCCAGAAAACCGGTGAGCAGCGAGGGGTTCAGGTTGAGCTCCTGCGAAGCCGGCAGGCACAGCTCGATGCGGACGGCATCGCCCTCCGCCGTGTAGGCCACCTGCGGGATATGCTGTTTGAGCTCAATGATCTTGTTTCCCTTTTTGCCGTGCTTTTCCACCGGGGCGCTTTCCAGTGCGTTGTACTGGTCCAGCACCGCAGCGGCCTCTGCCGGGTAGGTGATCTGGTAGCAGGCCCAGGCAATGCGGTCGGCCTTTATCTGCACGGGGGCCACCCGGGTGATGATGATGCCGGCCGGCATGATGGCGTTGAGGGCCGTTTTCCACTGTGCAAAATCCGGGGCTTCCGCCTCGGTCTTGACATCCACGCACTCGCACTCACTCTCCTGCCCCAGCGAGAGCGGGCAGGCAAAGGTCATATAGATGTGGGGGTTGAAGCCCAGCGTATGCCACACCGGCAGGCCGCTGCGCTTGAGTACCCGCTGCATCACCCGCTGCAGATCCAGCAGGGAGATGTAGGAGGCCTCATTCTTTTTTTCAAACGAGATTCTGACTGTAATCAAAGCAGGGACCTCCTAACAGATGGTTGGCACCGCAGCCGTGGCAGGCACGGTTGCAGGGCTGGGTGGTCTGGGCGGCAAGAGCCTTGTTGTACTCCCGCACCAGATATTCGTGGGTGACGCCGTAGTCCATGTGGGACCAGGGGGTCACCTCGTCCAGGCCGATGGCACGCTGGCAGTAGAACGCCGGGTCGATGCCCATATCCGCAAAGGTCTGCATCCAGGTGTCATACTTGAAGCACTCTTCCCAGCCGTCGAAGTAGCAGCCGCGCTTGTAGGCCTCCACGATGACCGGAGCCAGGCGGCGGTCGCCCTTGGCGAATACGCCTTCGAGGAAGCTGGTGGTGCTGTCGTGGTAGTTCACCTTGATCTTACGGCTGTGCACGCTTTCCAGCAGATGCTTCTGCTTGGCGCGCAGCATCTCCTCGGTGTCCATGGGCACGAACTCAAAGGGTGTGTGGGGCTTGGGCACAAAGCAGGCGCAGCTGATGGTCACCTGCACGCCCTTGCCCTTGCCGCGCTTGGGCAGTGAATAGTACAGGTCCACCACCTTCTGGGCGGTCTCGGCAATGCCCTCGATGTCCTCCATGGTCTCGGTGGGCAGACCCATCATGAAGTAGAGCTTGACCGCCGTATAGCCCGCATTGAACGCGATGGTGCAGGTCTTTTCGATCTCGTCCCAGGTCACGTTCTTGTTGATGACATTGCGCAGGCGCTGAGTACCGGCCTCGGCCGCAAAGGTCAGGCCGCTCTTGCGCACCTTGGTGGTTTTTTCGATGAGGCTCTCGGAGAAGTTGTCCACGCGCAGGCTCGGCAGCGACAGGCTGACATGCTCCTTGGGTGCCCACTCGTTCAGATCGTCCAGCAGCTCTTCCAGCTGGCCGTGGTCGGAGGTGGACAGGCTGGACAGGCTCAGTTCCTCATAGCCGGTGTTGGCGCACAGATCCTGTGCCGCCTTGTTCAAAAGGCTTGCGTCCCGCTGGCGCATGGGGCGGTAAAGGAACCCTGCCTGGCAGAACCGGCAGCCGCGCACGCAGCCGCGCAGCACCTCGATGCTGGCACGATCCTGGATGGCACCCACCATGGGCACCACAAAATTGGTGGGCGGCGCAAACTGGTTCAGGTCCTTGATGATGGCCTTGGTGATGCGGGCCGGGATGCCCGGCTCATTGGGGGTGATGGCCTTGACTCTGCCGTCCTCGCAGTAGGTCACATCGTAGAAGGCCGGGATGTAGACGCCGGGGATCTTTGCGATGCGCAGCAGCAGCTCCTTTTTGGAGACGCCGCCCTCCTTTTTGGCCTTCTCGATCTCGGCACAGATGGAGGGCAGCTGGTTTTCGCCCTCGCCCAGCTGGACCACATCAAAGAAATCCGCAATGGGCTCTGCATTGCAGGCACAGGGGCCGCCTGCCACGATCAGCGGCCAATGCTCGTCGCGGTCCTTGGAATAGAACGGGATGCCCGCCAGATCCAGCATGGCCAGGATGTTGGTGTAGGAAAGCTCGTACTGCAGGGTAAAGCCCACCGCGTCAAAGGCGGTGAGGGGATCCTTGCTCTCCATGGTGTACAGGGGCAGGCCCAGGCGCTCCATCTCGGCCTTCATGTCCAGCCAGGGCATAAAGGCGCGCTCACACCACCAGTTCTCGTGGCTGTTGAGCAGCTCATACAGGATCTTTTCGCCGAGGAAGGACATGCCCACCTCGTAGGTATCCGGGAAGCAGAACGCAAA
>CABQHF010000276.1 GCA_902463905.1 uncultured Faecalibacterium sp.
CCAGGACCGCCGTGTTTACCATGAGTCTGGATGCCATCGGCAATATGCCCTGCAATCCCAGCATCGGCGGCACTGCAAAAGGAACGTTGGTGCGTGAATTAGATGCCCTTGGCGGCGTGATGGGTCTGGCGGCGGATGCCACCTACCTGCAGAGCCGGATGCTGAATAAGGGCAAGGGCCCGGCGGTGCACGCACTGCGGGTGCAGACCGACCGCAAACGCTACCACGAATACATGAAGCACGCACTGGAGCTTACCCCCGGCCTTGCCATCCATCAGGCCGAGGTGGTGGGCCTTGAGGTGGAAAACGGCCGGGTGAAGGGCATCGTTACCCAGCTCAACGGCGAGTACACCGCAAAGTGCGTGGTGCTGGCCACCGGCACCAATCTGGGCGGCAAGATCTTTGTGGGCGATGCCTGGTATGCCTCCGGCCCGGACGGCATGCACGCGGCCAATGCCCTGACCGAGAGCCTGAAGGCTGCCGGTCTGCCCCTGCGGCGGTTCAAGACCGGCACCCCCGCCCGTGTGCACCGGCGCAGCATCGACTTCAGCCGACTGGAATGCCAGCCCGGCGACCCGGACAACGAGCTGCAGCCCTTCAGCTTCATGACCGACGCCCCCATGCACAACAAGGTGGAATGCTGGATCGCCTACACGAACCCGGAGACCCACAAGATCATTCTGGACAACATCCAGCGCAGCCCGCTGTACGGCGGCATGATCGAGGGTGTCGGCCCGCGTTACTGCCCCTCCATCGAGGACAAGGTGGTGCGCTTTGCGGGCAAGGACCGCCACCCCATTTTTGTGGAGCCTTGCGGCGAGAACACCGAGGAAATGTATCTGCAGGGTGCATCCAGCAGCCTGCCGGAAGATGTGCAGAACGCGTTCTACCGCAGCATCAAAGGGTTTGAACACATCGAGATCATGCGCCCGGCTTACGCCATCGAGTACGACTGCGTAGACCCCACCAGTCTGGAAGCCACGCTGGAAAGCAAGGTGGTGCGGGGCCTGTACGGGGCAGGGCAGTTCAATGGCACTTCCGGCTACGAGGAAGCTGCCGCACAGGGCCTGCTGGCCGGTCTGAACGCCGCCCGCAATGCGCTGGGCAAGGAGCAGCTTATCCTGCCGCGTCACACCAGCTACCTTGGCACCCTGGTGGATGATCTGGTGACCAAGGGCGTCATGGACCCCTACCGCATGATGACCAGCCGCAGCGAATACCGGCTGACCCTGCGGCAGGACAATGCCGACACCCGCTTGACCCCCATCGGCCGGGAATACGGTCTGGTGCAGGACGACCGCTGGGCAAAGTACCAGCACACCCAGAATATTCTGGAAGCGGAGCGCCGCCGCCTGCACGACGCCCACCTGCGCACTGCCGACCTGCAGGCCGCCATGACGGCGGCCGGGCTGGCCCCGGCAGCCGAGGGCGGCATTGCGGAAGAATTGCTGCGCCGCCCGGAGATCCACTACGACCTTGTGGCCGGGGTCATCGGCTGGGGGGAGGGGATCACGCCCATGCTGGCGGAACGGCTGGAGACCGAGATCAAATACGCAGGCTACATTGCCCGGCAGGACCGCATGATCCGGGAGGTGGCCCGCCACGAAAAGACCCTGATCCCGGAGGATTTTGAATACGCGGACCTCACCGGCCTGACGCTGGAAGCCCGCGAGAAGCTGGCCCGCATCCGCCCGAAGAATCTGGGGCAGGCCGGGCGCATCCCCGGCGTGTCGCCCTCGGATGTTGCACAGCTGAGCATCGCTCTGGCCGCAAAGAATAAATTATAAGGCTGCAGACCAACGGGGAAAACAGCCTCGCCCTCTCCGTCACCTGCGGTGACACCTCTCCCTTTGGGAGAGCTGGCGCGTTAGCGCCTGAGAGGGCGAGCCTGCGAATAAGAGGACAAAACCATGGAAGAACTGAAACTTTATGAAGGACGCCCGGCGGACTGCACCGGACGCCTTGCGAAAGAAGTGCGCACCTACGACATTTTAGATAAACTTGGCATCCGGTTCTGGCGCACTGACCATGCCTGGATGCACGCCGACACCATGGAGGCCTGCCACGATATCGACGCCGTGCTGGAAGCAACCGTGTGCAAGAACCTGTTCTTGTGCAACCGCCAGAAAACAAACTATTATCTGCTCATGATGCCCGGCGATAAGCCCTTCAAGACCAAGGAACTTTCCCATCAGCTGGGCATTGCCCGCCTGAGCTTTGCTTCCCCGGAGGACATGGAACAGTATCTGGACTGCACGCCCGGCTCCTCCTCCATCATGGGCCTTGCCAACGACCCGGAGAACCATGTGCAGCTGCTCATGGATGAGGACGTGGTCAAAGGGGAGTATCTGGGCTGCCATCCCTGCATCAACACTTCCTCCCTCAAGCTGCGCACCGCCGATGTGCTGGAAAAATTCCTGCCCGCCGTGCACCACGCGCCCATCTTTGTGCACCTGACCGGAGAATAACAGAAAGGAACCGATATCTATGATCGACAAACAGCGGCTGGAGGCCAAGTGTTCCACATGGAACATTGCCCTCACCGGCACCCAGCTGGATCAGCTGGACGCCTTTGCACAGATCCTCGTGGATTACAACCAGAAGGTCAACCTGACCGCCATCACTGACCCGGAGGGCATTGAGGACAAACATTTC
>CABQHF010000277.1 GCA_902463905.1 uncultured Faecalibacterium sp.
CGCGGGAATTGCTGCGTGCATGGAGCACCGGGACATTTTCCCGGCTGGACGCGGCATTGCTGCTGGTGTGGCTGACCTGCGCGATCTTCCGCATGGGGATGCTGTGCACCGCTATCCGGCAGCTGGGGCGAGTGGATGCACTGCCAGCCCGGAAGGAGGCGCAGCCATGAAACAGCGCGGAACCCGGCTCTTGTTTTACGCGGTGCTTGCCGGCTGGTGCCTGCTGTTTTTGCGCTGCGAAACCACCGAAAAAAGCATGGTGCGGGCGGTCTATCTTGCCCGGCAGGAAGAGAACTGGTCGGTGGGACTGCTGTACCAGTCACCGGAGGCAGCTGCCGACGCGGCGGATGCCTCGGCAGCGCTGCGCCTCACCGGCAGCAGCGGGTCAACGCTGGAAACGGCCTTTGCCGCCGCCGAAGCAGCCCTGCCGCAGACGGCCGATTACCGCCTGTGCGATTATGTGCTCTTCCCGGAGCAAACGGAGGATGCCGTGCTGGCAGCTTATGAGAACCTGGTGCTGGAACGCGGCTGCGGGCGCACGGCGGCCCGGCTTTCCTGCACGGAATTTGATCTGGAAACTTTGCTGCAGGCATGCGAAAAAACCGGGATGCTGCCGGACAAACTGTTGAACAAATTAAAAGAACAATCGGCGGTGATGCCACGGCTGTATGCGCACGGGGAAAGCATGCTGCTGCCGGTGCTTTATCTGCCCGAAGAACAGGCGGGGGAAGTGGTGGTTTCCGGCAGCGGAGCCTTCCGCACCGGGAGCGGTGCCGTGCAGCGTCTGACAGAAAACGAGGCGGAGGCCATCCGCCTGCTGACCGGCACACCGGGTGCCCGGACGTTCTGGCTGGAAGGGCAACGCATCACCATCCGGCGGTGCATCGTTTCGGTCACACTCCGGAAGCAGGCGGTCACCCTGCGGCTGGACTGCCAAACGGCCTACGGCACCCCGCAGCCGGACGCCGCCCAGTGTCGGCGGCTGGCTCTGCTCTGTACACAGGTGGTGCAGGAGCGCTGGCAGCAGGGGGCAGACCTTGTGCATCTGCAGGAGTGCAGCCTTCTGCGCACGGGCACTGCCGACGGGTTCGACCCAACAAAAAACGCCTGCCCGCAGCTGCAGGCAGACGTTGTATTTCTTAGTATTTGAAAAGATCAGGATGCAGTGGGGAAGGTGACCGTGATGGTGGTGCCCACGTCCACCTGGCTTTCCAGCTTGATGCGGGCACCGTGGATGCGGGCAATGTGCTTGACGATGGCAAGGCCCAGCCCGGTGCCGCCGGTGGCCTTGCTGCGGCTTTTGTCCACCCGGTAGAAGCGCTCGAACACGCTGCTCTGTGCTTCCCGCGGGATGCCGATGCCGTTATCAGTCACGGTCAGGCTGCAGTGGCCGTCCCGTGTACAGGCGGTCACGATCTGTACCTTGCCGCCGGGGCGGTTGTAGCGGATGGCGTTGTCGCACAGGTTCTGGCACAGCTCATCCAGCAGGCTGCGGTTGCCGCGCACCAGTGCGCTCTCGCCCAGATAGGTCAGGGTGATGTAGGCGTGGCAGGCGTTCAGCTTCTGGCGCTCCACACAGTCCCGCGCGACCTCCAGCAGGTCTACCGGCTCCATGTCCGGCAGGGAGGCGTTCTCGGCGGCGCTGTCCAGGCTGGACAGCTGCAGGATATCGTTCACCAGCTGGATCATGCGGCTGGCCTCTCGGTGGATCTTCTGGGCAAAGCCGGGCACATCCTCCTGCTTTGCGATGCCGGTCTCGATCAGCTCGGCGTAGCCGGAGATACTGGTCAGCGGGGTCTTGAGCTCGTGGCTCACATTGGCGGTGAACTCCTGCCGCATCTTCTCGTTGTTCTCCCGCAGGGTGCGGTCGGCATGGATGCTCTCGGCAAAGGGGATCAGTTCCTTGTAGGGAACATTATCTTGGATGTGGTCCAGATCCTCGGTCATGCTCAGCACGGGCTGCACGAGGGCGCGGGTGAGCAGGGTGGAGAGGATGGCAGCGGCCAGCATCAGGGCGACACAGCTCAGGACGATGGCCGGCAGTGCGGAATCGTACACCGACCAGACAGTCTCGGCGTCCTGTGCCACACGCAGGATATTGCCGCCGGGCAGCTGCACGGCGTAATAGTAGGTCTCGTATCCCATGGTCTGGGAGTCGCGGATATCCTTGCCGACGCTGCCCTGCAGCGCCTGCATGATCTCCGGGCGGGAAAGATGGTTCTCCATGGGCTGGTCGGTGGCGGATTCAAAGATCACGCTGCCGTCCGGCGAGATCAGGGTGATGCGCAGGTCGCCGGTCACAAAGGCTGAGAGCTGCTCCGGCTTGTCCACCAGATCATACCCAGCGCGGATGAGGTCGGTCTCTTTTTCAAGGCCGGCCCATGCCTGCGCGGTAAAGGCGCGGTGGAATACAAAAATGCACAGTGCTGCGGTGAACAGCAGCCCCAGAAAGCCCATGAGAAACAGCCGGTAGCTGATCTTTTCTTCCATGCTGTGCAGTTTCATTCTTCTCCAGCCTCCTCGTCATCGGCCAGCTTGTAACCCACCTTGCGCACGGTGCAGATGTACCGCCCGGCGTCCCCCAGCTTTTTGCGCAGGGTGCGGATGTGCATATCCACGGTGCGGCTCTCCA
>CABQHF010000278.1 GCA_902463905.1 uncultured Faecalibacterium sp.
GGCAAGATCATTGAGTGATTTTGACCCTTCGCGCCATTCCTGTGGCTAAAGGTTAAACTTACGAGTCCTTCCTGTTCCGGAGAGCAGGAAGGACTTTTTGTTTGCGGGATTCCTCTGCCTGAATAGGGCAGGGGAATTTTTGTGTTCACAGAACAACTTTATGGTTTACAAAACATGGTTGTTCTGTTATACTGGATAACAGAAGGATAAGCCACTGTGGACTGGAAGGAGAACCGTGCAATGCCATTTGATTACAAGAAAGAACAGAAGGAATTCTACCTTCCCTCAAAGAAACCGCACCTCATCACGGTGCCGCCCATGAATTTTGTGGCAGTGCACGGGAAAGGTGACCCAAATGACCCGGCAGGAGCGTATCAGGCGGCCATGGAGCTGCTGTACGGGATCGCTTATACCATCAAAATGAGCTATAAAGGCAGCCACAAAATGGAAGGCTATTTTGAGTATGTCGTCCCGCCGCTGGAGGGTCTGTGGCATCAGCAGGGTGTGGACGGCGTGGACTATTCCCACAAGGAGACCTTTGAATGGACCTCCATGATCCGCCTGCCGGAGTTTGTCACGCGGGAAGAGTTTGACTGGGCTGTGCAGGAAGCAACGGCAAAAAAGAAGAAGGATTTCTCCGCTGCAGAGTTCCTGACCTATGACGAAGGCCCGTGTGTGCAGTGCCTCCATGTCGGCCCTTATGATACGGAACCGGAAACGCTGCTGGAAATGGATGCCTTTGCGGCAGAGCAGGGATATGTGCCGGACTTTACGGCGGAGCGTTTTCACCATGAGATCTATCTGGGCGACCCGCGCCGCACCGCCCCGGAAAAGCTCAAAACCGTGCTGCGGCACCCGGTACGGAAAAATTAAAACAGGAAAATCCACAAAGGATGTCGCTTTTGTTTGTAAGATGTGCTATACTAACAGTATCTGTAACACATCTATGAACGGAACAGGAGGAGAACATCATGCAGCATGAAACTGTCATCGTGCTGGACTTTGGCGGCCAGTACAATCAGCTGATCGCGCGCCGTGTCCGCGAGAACAATGTCTACTGTGAAATCTATTCCTATAAAACCGACCTGTCGGTGATCAAGGCGAAGAATCCCAAGGGCATTATTTTTACCGGCGGTCCCAACAGCGTCTACCTGGAGGATTCCCCCACGATCGACCCGGAGATCTTCAGCTGGGGCGTGCCTGTGCTGGGCATCTGCTACGGCAGCCAGCTGATGATGCACCTGCTGGGCGGTCATGTCTGCCGCGCTCCCGAGCGTGAGTACGGCAAGACCGAGGTGTTCGTGAACACCGAGAGCAAGCTGTTCACCGATGTGCAGCCCTCTACCATCTGCTGGATGAGCCACAACGACTACATCGAGCAGGCGGCTCCCGGCTTTGAGATCACTGCCCACACCGCAAACTGCCCTGTGGCAGCCGTTGAAAATGCCGAAAAGGGTCTGTACGCCGTACAGTTCCACCCGGAGGTGCTGCACACCGCCGAGGGCAAGAAGATGCTGCGCAACTTCGTGTACAACGTCTGCGGCTGCACCGGAGACTGGAAGATGGATTCCTTTGTGGAGAACAACGTCAAAGCCCTGCGTGAGCGTATTGGTGACGGCAAGGTGCTGTGCGCCCTGTCCGGCGGTGTGGATTCCTCCGTGCTGGCAGCTATGCTGGCAAAGGCCATCGGCAAGCAGCTGACCTGCGTGTTCGTGGACCACGGTCTGCTGCGCAAGAACGAGAAGGAAGAGGTCTGCGCAGTCTTTGGCCCGGGCAATGCCAATGGCTTTGATATCAACTTTATCTGTGTAGATGCCCGCGACCGCTACTTCAGCAAGTTGGCTGGCGTCACAGAGCCGGAGCGCAAGCGCAAGATCATTGGCGAAGAGTTCATTCGCGTGTTTGAAGAGCAGGCTAAGAAAATTGGCAAGGTGGACTTTCTGGCACAGGGTACCATTTACCCTGACGTGGTCGAGAGCGGCTTGGGCGGCGAGTCCACTGTGATCAAGAGCCATCATAATGTTGGCGGTCTGCCCGACACCGTGGACTTCAAGGAGCTGGTGGAGCCGCTGCGCAACCTGTTTAAGGACGAGGTGCGTCAGGCTGGCCGTGAGCTGGGTCTGCCCGAATATCTGGTCAGCCGTCAGCCGTTCCCGGGCCCGGGCCTTGGCATCCGCATCATTGGTGAGGTGACTCCGGAGAAGGTAGCTATCGTGCAGGATGCCGACGCCATCTGGCGCGAGGAAATTGCAAAAGCTGGTCTGGATAAGGAGATCAGCCAGTACTATGCGGCCTTGACCAACATGCACAGCGTGGGCGTTATGGGCGACGAGCGCACCTACGATTACGCTGTGGCTCTGCGCGCTGTGACCACCACCGACTTTATGACTGCGGAGAGCTACAATATGCCTTGGGATGTGCTGGGCACTGTCACCAGCCGCATCGTCAACGAGGTCAAGCATGTGAACCGCGTGTTCTACGATTGCACCGGTAAACCGCCGGCAACCATTGAGCTCGAGTAATCTGCAAACCCTGAAAAGTATTGATGCAACGCAATATTTTGGGAGTCAAAAGGCTCTGTGATACTGCTTTGATACTATCAGGCGATTATTCATAAAG
>CABQHF010000279.1 GCA_902463905.1 uncultured Faecalibacterium sp.
CCATCTTGGCTCCATTCCACGCATTGACGAAGTTCTGCCAGTAGAATCCGGCAGGAAGTGCCCACGGATTGCCGTAGAACTCCGAGTTCTGCTTGATGGATGCCATAAACACCCATGCCACCGGCACAATAATCGTCACAGCCAGCAGGATCAGCACAAAATAGATGAAAAATTTGTACAGGCCCTCCGCCGAACGGGAGGATTTTTCTTCCGTTTTCTTCATGTTTTTCCTCCTTAAAACTCCAGCGGTTCACGGCTGGTGGCACGATTGACACAGGCGGACAAGGCGAACGAGAACAGGAAGATAACCACACCGATTGCCATGCTGTAACCGTACAGACCTGCATCTTTCTGGCTGTACATATAGTTCAGGGCCACATCCGAGGCACCGTTCGGTCCGCCGCTGGTCATCGCCTTGACAAACAGGAACGCCATATTGATGGTAGAAATGATAAAGAAGGTCAGAGTGGTACGGATGTTCGTCCAGACCAGCGGAATCGTGATCTGGAAGAATTGGGTCAGACGGCCCGCTCCGTCCAGATTGGCACTCTCGTACAAGCTGGCAGGCACCGAGGACATGGAAGCCATATACATGACCATGTAATAGCCCACAGCCTGCCAGACCATAGCAATGATGATGGACGGAATGACCAGCTTTTCGCCTTTCCAGAGGATAGGGTCAGTCATATCCCGGAACAGCCCGATGATGCTGTTCAGCATACCATTCTCCGGCTTATAGATGGCAGAGAAGATACCGGAGATGACGACCACAGACAGGATGTTCGGGATGTAGAAAATGATGCGGAAGAAATTCTGCCCCTTGATTTTTTCGCGGGTCAGGATGGCTGCAAACACCAGCGCAAACGCAAAGGTGATGATGGTAACGACCACCACCAGCAGGATCATGTTCTGCATGGAGCGGATGAACTGGGTGTCCTTCAGCAGATGCTGGAAGTTTTTCAGCCCGACAAAGGTTTCGTTTGGCGAGTAGGCTCCACGCTCATACAGGCTCATGCGGAACACATTGAGGGTTGGCAAAATCATAAAAATGAAAAACAGGATGGTGGCCGGTGCCACACAGAGGAACACGAACCGTTTGCGGCTTTTGTCAGATTTCATAGACAAACCGTTCCTTTCTACTGGAATCCAGAAACCCAAAAAAGCGGAGGCGGTCAAAACCGCCTCCGCTGGGCAGGGCCTTGGAAGCTGTTTTCGGATGCAGCTTCGTTCTTACTCGATGATGTTGGCGCGCATCTGGTCGCTGGCGGACTTGATGCCATCGATCCACTGCTGTTCCGTCGTGCTGCCGGAAACCAGAGAGTTGACGGGGTCAAAGAACACCGTGCGGACTTCCACACCGGGGATAGCGGTGAAGGAAGCAAAGTTGCCCATAGCTGCCTTTGCGCCGTTGTCGTAGATGGAGTAGAACATCTTGTTGTCGCCGTCCAGATCATCGGCGATCCCCAGCACAGGCTGGATCGCGCCGCTTTCGGCAAACAGCTTGCAGGCTTCGTCGCTGTACAGGTAGGCTACAAACTGCTTGGCAGCATCCAGATGCTCCGCACCTGCCGGAATCCATGCCTGCTCAAACCATGTATAGCTGTACTGATCGCCGCCAGCCTTGACTGCGGGCAGAGCAGTCATGCCCCACTCAAAGCCATCCGCACGGGGAGCCTCGGCCATCTCGCCCACGATCCAGGTGCCGTTGGGCATGAACAGGGCCTTGTTGTCCAGCACCAGCTGCTGGTTCTGGGTAAAGTCCTGATCGTTGGCCTGTGCGGGGGTGATGGGGTTGGTGTAGGAAGCCAGTTTGGTCACGATATCAAAGCAGGTCTGTGCTTCGGCAGTGTCCCAGATGCCTTCTTCATAATGGGTCGCCTTGTTGAAGAAGTCGGGGCCGCCTGCTGCATACATCAGCGCATAGAAGAACGCATCAAAGTAGCCGGTGGTGGGGTAAGTGAACAGGTAGGTGCCCTCCGCAGCCGCCTTGTCACCCAGTTCCCACATTTCATCCCATGTGGTGGGCACATCCCAGCCTTTTTCTTTCAGGAACCCTGCGTTGTAGAACAGACCGCAGGGGCTGTAGAACATGGGAGCCAGATAGGTCTTGCCGTCACCGTAAGGGTTGGTAAGAGAAGTATCGGTAAAGCCGCCGGCGATCTTCTCGCTGACTTTCTTGCTCTCACCGGGAACCGTCATGCTCAGCACATCGGTGATGTCAGCGATCAGATTGCCCTTGATGAACTGCTCGGTCAGAGCAGCTTCACGACCGGTAGCCAGATGGATCACATCCGGATAATCGCCGCCCTGCATGGAGGGGCCGATGACATCTTCCAGGTTCTTGTCGGTGGTCAGTTCCACCTTGATGCCCGTCTGGGCGGTAAAGGCTTCGGTGACTTTCTGCCACATCTCGGAGCCGTAAGCGGTCTCAATGGCAGCGACTTTGATGGTCACATCCTCCGCAGGCGTGGCAGAGGCAGCAGCCGAAGAAGTCGTGCTGGAACCGGTAGAACTGGAAGAACTGCCGCAGGCGGCCAGCCCCAGTGCAGCGGCACCCACGCCAGCCGCTTTCAGGAAATTGCGACGAGAAATGCGTTTCATAGT
>CABQHF010000280.1 GCA_902463905.1 uncultured Faecalibacterium sp.
GTCCCTCCGGCACCGAGCCGAAGATCAAGACCTACTTCACCACGCTGGGCAAGGACCTGGCCGAGGCTCAGGCCCAGAAGGACGCTCTGGCTGCCGCCATTGAGCCCATCCTCGCATAAAACGCTCTGAAATAAGGTTCCAAAGCCCTTTTGCACCGGCCTGCCCGGCTGTGCAAAAGGGCTTTTTTGCTGGGCGGAACCGGTTGCAGTTTGCAGGCCGATACGCTATAATAAAAGATGACTTATTATAGCCTGCCGCATCCGGGTGCACCGGTGCGCAGGCAGCAGGGGCAGGTGTGCAGATTGCAAAAAACGATTTCGGCCGTGCTGGTGGCAGCGGGCGCTTCCACACGGATGGGGTTCGACAAGCTCAGTTTTGACCTGGGCGGCGAAACGGTGCTGCACCGCAGCATCCGCGCCTTTGACCAGTGCCCGCAGATCAGCGAGATCGTGCTGGTGGCGGGCAAAAACCGCGGTTTCGTGGAGCAGCAGGCGGCCGGATGCACAAAGCCGGTGCGGATCGTGGCCGGTGGGGCCACCCGCGCCGAGAGCGCAAAGAACGGCGTGCTGGCGGCCCACGGGGAGCTGGTGGCCGTGCATGACGCGGCCCGGCCCTTCGTGAGCGGGGCTGTCATCGCGGCGGTGCTGGAAGCTGCCGCCCGCTGCGGAGCCGCCGCCCCGGCGGTGCCGGTGAAGGACACCGTCAAGCAGGCTGTGCCCGGCGACGGCAAAACGGTGCCGGAAGCCTGCCTTGTGCACACCACCCCGGACCGCAGCACCCTGTATGCGGTGCAGACGCCCCAGTGCTTTGACCGGGCACAGTATCTGGCCGCTTTGCAGGAGCTGGACGCCGAGAAAGCCCGGCTGGTCACCGACGACTGCAGCCTGTTCGAGCTGACCGGGCGCCCGGTGCAGCTCACCCAGGGCGACTACGCCAACCTGAAGATCACCACCCGGGAGGATCTGCTCCGCCCGGCAGAGAAAGAGGAAACGAGAATGCGCATTGGACATGGTTATGACGTGCACCGCCTGGTGGAAGGCCGCAGGCTGATCCTGGGCGGGGTGGAGATCCCTTTTGAGAAAGGCCTGCTGGGCCACTCGGATGCCGATGTGCTGACCCACGCGGTGATGGATGCCGTGCTGGGCGCGGCGGCGCTGGGGGATATCGGCCAGCATTTCCCGGACAATGACCCCGCCTATGCCGGGGCCGACAGTCTGGAACTGGCCCGCCATGTGGCCCGCATCCTGTCGGAGCACGGCTGGCGTGTGGAGAACATCGACGCCACCATCCTCTGCCAGCGGCCCAAACTGGCCCCCCACATCCCGGCCATGCGTGCCGGTCTGGCCGCCGCTTTCGGCTTGCCGGTGGACGCCGTGAGCGTCAAGGCCACCACCGAAGAGCATCTGGGCTTTACCGGCGAGGGACTGGGCATCGCCGCCCACGCCGTCGCCCTGATCGAAAAACGGTAACAGGAGTGTGCGTCCATGACACTGAATGCGATCATTGCCAATTTCCAGACCTTCAAGATCGTTGATCTGCTGGATATCATCATCATTGCGTTTCTGATCTACCAGCTGCTGGGCATCATCAACCGCACCCGCGCCGGCCAGCTGGCCAAGGGTGCGCTGCTGGTGATGGCCGTCTATCTGGTGGCCAACACCCTGAACATGCGCACGGTCACCTGGCTGCTCAACTCGCTGCTGCAGGTGGGCCTGCTCACTCTGGTGGTGCTGTTTCAGCCCGAGATCCGGCGCGCTTTGGAGCGCATGGGCCAGACCGACCAGTGGGCCTCCAAGCTGTTCAATGTGCGGGGCCGCTACAACGACCCCAGCCTGAAAGGGGCATGGCGCAGCGCCATCATCGCCATCTGCGACGCGGCGGAGCGCTTTTCCGAGACCAAGACCGGCGCGCTGATCGTGCTGGAGCGCCACACCAACCTTTCCGAGATCGTGCGCACCGGCACCCCGGTGAACAGTGCGGTGAACCTGGAAGTGCTGGGCACCATCTTCTACGAGGGCACCCCCCTGCACGACGGTGCCGCCATCATCGAGAACGGCCGCATCAAGGCAGCGGGCTGTGTGCTGCCGCTTTCCAACAACCTGGATCTGGGCAAGGACATGGGCACCCGCCACCGCGCCTGCCTGGGCATCGCCGAGAACTCGGACGCCATTGCCATCGTGGTCAGCGAGGAGACGGGCATCATCTCCATGGCCAAGAACGGCGTGCTGATCCGCCACTTTGACCGCCAGACCCTGTATACCCGCCTGATCGACGAGATGATCCCCAAGGAGCCCACGGTGGAAAAGAGCACCGCGGACACCTGGAAGGACCGCGTAAAGGGACTGATGAAGTGGGTCAGCCAGAAAGGGGAGGACGAGCAGCAATGAGCAGCAAACCGAACAAGCAAAACGACGCAAAGCCGGCCGTGGGCGGCCACAACCGGAGCATCCTGGACGACCGCCGCATCCGGCTGGCACTGGCCATCCTGGGTGCCATCGTGGCCTGGATGATCGTGACCATCATCGTGCAGCCCGGCACCACCAATACCATCTATAACGTCCCGGTGGATTACACCTATGATTCCTCCGTTTACACCTCCC
>CABQHF010000281.1 GCA_902463905.1 uncultured Faecalibacterium sp.
CTGCTGTGGGGCGATCTGTTCACGCTGCCAGTGGGCGGCGGCATCGGCATCTCGCTGATGGTCGTGCTGCTGTTCACCGCCGGTATCTGGTTCACCTTGCGCACCCGCCTGCTGCCGGTGCGGCTGTTCCGGGATATGCTGGCTGCCGTCTGCGAAAAAAAGCAGGCCAACGCCAGCGGCCTTTCCTCCTTCCAGACCCTGGTGGTGTCCACCGCCACCCGGGTGGGCATGGGCAACCTGGTGGGCGTGGTGGCTGCCGTGTCTGCCGGTGGTGCCGGAGCGGTGTTCTGGATGTGGGTCACGGCCCTGCTGGGAGCCTCCACCTCCTTTATCGAGTCCACCCTGGCCCAGAAATACCGGGTGCCGGACCCCCTGTACGGGGGCTGGCGTGGGGGCCCGGCCTACTATCTCCATGTGCTGGCAGAGCGCAAGCGGGGCAAAAAGCTCCGGCGTTCGGTGCTGGCGGCCCTGTTTGCGGCCTCCGGCCTGCTGTGCTGGTGCGGCATCAGCCAGGTGATCTCCAACTCCGTCAGCTCCTCCTTCCAGAACGCTTTCCACATTCCCCCGCTGACCACTACGCTGGTGCTCACGGCGCTGGCCGCCCTCATCGTGCTGCGCAAGAACGCCACCGTGAAAAGCCTGGATGTGATGGTGCCGGTCATGGCGGTGTGCTACTTTGTGCTGACAGTGGGCATCGTGGTGGTGAACATCCGGCAGCTGCCCGCCGTGCTGGGCCGCATCTTCTCCGAGGCCCTGGGCCTGCGGCAGATGGCCGCCGGCGGCTTTGGTGCCGTGCTGATGAACGGCGTCAAGCGCGGGTTGTTCTCCAACGAGGCCGGCAGCGGCTCGGCCCCCTGCGCCGCTGCCGCCGCAGAGTGCGACGACCCGGTCAAGATGGGTCTGGTGCAGGCCCTGGGAGTGCTCATCGACACAGTGGTCATCTGCAGCTGCACCGCCTTTTTGATGCTGCTGGCTCCCCGAGAGCTTACCGACGGCCTGGCCGGCATGGACCTGCTGCAGACCGCCATGCAGTATCACCTGGGCACCTTTGGCACCGTGTTTGTGGCGGCCACCCTGGCGTTGTTCAGCTTTTCCACCTTTTTGGGCATCCTGTACTACGCACGCTGCAATGTGGCCTACCTGTGCGGTGACAACTGGTGGAGCCAGACCGTGTACAAGCTGATTGCTCTGGTCATGCTGCTCATCGGCGGCCTGCAGGCCTACACCGTGGTGTGGGACCTGGGGGATGTGGGCATCGGCCTGATGACCATCTTCAACATGATCGCCCTCTACCCGCTCTCCGGCGAGGCACTGGACGCCCTCAACGACTACGAAAAACGAAAAAAGCTGCAATAAATGCAAAACCCCGCCGCACCTTTCCAGAATGGAAGCGGATGCGGCGGGGTTGTTTTTTATGCTCAGTCCAGTGCCTGAATGGCGGCCATCGTGATACGGTACTGCTTTTCTACCTCGGCAAACTGCTCTGCCGTGCCATCCAGCTGGCCGGCACGCAGCGTCTCGGTGAGCGTCACCGCCGGGGCATACAGGTTGGAAAAGCCCAGATTCTGGCACACGCCCTTCAGGGTGTGTGCTGCGCGGAAGGCTTCCTTCACGTTCTGTTCCTTCAGGGCAGCTTCCAGATTGTGGAAGCTGTCATCCTTGGGAAACAGCAGCACAAACTTGCGGATCATTGCTTCGTTGTACAGGCGACGGAATACTTCGTTGTAATCTGCGCCCATCTGCGCATAGCATTCTTGGATCGTCATGAAATGATCGCACCTTTCTGTCCGGCCGGTTCTTTGCAGGCAAAGCCGCCTGCCGTCAGGCCTTTTTCTCTTCTGTACAAAATAATACCACGCCACCGCCGGATTTTCAATCTGATGCCCGGTGTTCGGGATAAGCCTCGCATTTTTCACAAACTTTTCTTGAGTTTTTCAGCACAATGCACTTAAAAACCTCGTGAAACGTGTATAATAGCTTTCTGTGCCCTGGCCGTCAGCCTGGCCGCCTGCGGCAGCTCTGCTTCTTCCGCCGCTTCCTCTGCTGCATCTTCCGAGGCAGCTTCCGTTGCTGAGGGCGAGGGCTACACCGGCACCCAGACCGTTTCTGCCAAGGGCATGAACGGCGATGTGATCGTGATCATCTCCTTCGAGAACGGCGTTGCTACCGCCTGCGACGTGGACGCATCCACCGAGACCGAGAGCCTGGGTCAGGCTGCTGCTCCCACCGTGGCTGATGCCATCGTGGCTGGCAACACCCCCAACGTGGACGCTGTGAGCGGCTCCACCGTGACCTCCAACGCCATCATGGAGGCTGCCAAGGCCTGCTATGACGCAGCCGGCATCGCTTACTGATTTTTCAGAGATCTGTAAGAAAAAAGCATGTGCTTCCAAGCCCCGTCGGGTGCCCTTTTTCCGGGCCCCGACGGGGCTTTTTTGTCCGGATCCCGGCTTGGAAAAATGCCTGCAGAAATTTGCAGAAAAGTGTTGACAAATCCATCCTTCCATGCTAAAATAAACAAGTCGTCCGGCAGGACACACAAAAGAATATGGGCGTGTTCCCGAGTGGCCAATGGGGACAGACTGTAAATCTGCT
>CABQHF010000282.1 GCA_902463905.1 uncultured Faecalibacterium sp.
TGCTCTGGGTGCCGTAGGCCAGCGCCGCCACAGCCTGTGCGCCGCCGGTCTTGAAAATTTTGGTCACGCCTGCCGTGGCGGCAGCCGCCAGAATGACCGGGTTCACCTTGCCGTCCTTCCCGGCGGGGGTGGTCATCACGATCTCGGACACGCCCGCCACCTTGGCGGGGATCACGTCCATGAGCACGGTGGAGGGGTAAGCCGCCGTGCCGCCGGGCACATACACGCCCGCCTTTTCAATGGGAGTATATTTCTGGCCCAGCACGATGCCGGGCTTATCGTTCACCACAAAGTTCTTGTGCACCTGCTGGCGGTGGAAGTTCTCGATGTTGGCCGCCGCCTGCCGCAGGGTCTCGAGGAAATAGGGGTCCATGCCCGCAAAGGCCTCGTCGATCTCTTCCTGTGTGACCTGCAGGTTTTCAATGACAGCCCCGTCAAATTTCAGGGCGTAGTCCTTCAGGGCCTCGTCGCCCCGGGCACGCACATCGGCAATGATGCCGTCCACCACGTCCTCCACGTTCTTCTCGGCGCGGATGTCGCGGTTCAGGATCTCTTCGGGCTTCAGCTCGTCGAAGTTGTACAGCTTGATCATTTTGCTTCCTCCTTGTTCTGCAGCTGCGCCCGCAGCTTTTCCAGCATGGTGTCCATTTCAGCGTGCTTGAACTGGTAGCTCGCCTTGTTGGCAATGAACCGGGCCGAGATGGGCAAAAATTCGGTGACCACCTTCAGGCCGTTCTCCCGCAGGGTGGTGCCGGTCTCCACGATATCCACAATGACATCCGACAGGCCCAAAATCGGGGCCAGCTCGATGGAGCCGTTCAGCTTGATGATGTCGATGTCCCGCCCCTGCGAGGCGTAGTAGGCTTTTGCAATGTTGACGAATTTGGTGGCTACCCGCACCGGTCGGCCGGGGTCGTCCTGATAATCGGCCGGGGCCGCCACGCACATGCGGCATTTGCCAAGGCCGGTGTCCAGCAGCTCGTACACGTCGGCTTCCGCCTCGGTGAGGATGTCCTTGCCCACGATGCCCACATCCGCCGCGCCGTGTTCGACGTAGATGGCCACATCGCTGGGCTTGACGAGGAAGTAGCGGATGCCGGCCGCCGGGTTCTCCACCACCAGCTTGCGGGTGGCGTTGTAGTCCTCCGGGCAGCCGTAGCCGATGCCCGCCAGCAGATCATACACCTTATCGCCCAGACGGCCCTTGGGCAGGGCCACGTTCAGCATCACCTTGTCGGTGCTGTTCTTCTGCACCGGCGGCAGGGGAGCGCTCAGGCGGTCCAGCTCGTCCAGGTAGACCGCAAAGCCAATGGCACCGGCCCCGGGGGTGAACTTCTGCATCAGCAGGTCGTACCGGCCGCCTTTAAGCAGGGGGCGGGGGATGGCCTTGAGGTAGCCCTGAAAAATAAGGCCGTTGTAGTATTCCATCTCACCGGCCAGGGTCAGGTCCAGCCGGATGGCACCGCCCGCCTGTTCCAGCGGCCCGGCCAGCCCCTGCAGCTCCGCCACTGCGGCCCGCATGGCGTCGTTGCGGCACAGGGCTTCGGCACGGGGCAGGGTGTCAGCGTAGCCGCCGCAGAGGGTCAGCACCCGGCACAGGGTGTCGGCGGCGTCCTCGTCCAGCCCGGCGGCGAGGGCAGCGGCCCGCAGCTCGTGGGCGTTTTTCTGGCCCAGCTTGCGCAGCAGGCCCGCGCGGGCGTCCTCCGGCACCTGCAAAGCATCAAGCAGGCCGAACAGATAGCCCATGTGGCTCACTTCCAGCACCCAGTCGGTGCCCAGCTGCCCCAGCGACTGCGCCGCAAGACACACGGCCTGCTGCACTTCCGCTTCGCCCACACCGCCCAGAAATTCCAGACCCATCTGGCCGATTTCCTTGAAGGTGTGGCTCTCTGCCGAGGGGCGGTAGACGTTCTCGTGGTAATAGTAGCGCAGCGTCTCGCCGGGGGCGGGCTGCGCCGTTTTGGCAATGGAGAGGGTCACGTCCGGCTTGAGAGCCAGCAGACGGCCGTCCAGGTCGGTGAAGGTGATGACCTGCTCCGACGAAAGAAAGCTGCGGTTGGCCTGATACAGGCTGTACTCCTCAAACCGGCCCATGTGGTACTTGCGGCACCCTGCGGCCTCGTACAGCGCCCGCAGTGCAAAGGAGGCACGCTCCTTGGGCTGCAGCGTCGAAAGATCAAATTCCATGTCGGTTCCCCCCTGTTCTTCTTACACCATCCTGCACCGGTCCTCCCGGCCGGTGGGTGCGGCACCTTCCGCACACAATAGGCACACCCGGGTGTGTTCTGTCTTTATTTTACTTTATCTTGGTAAAGTTGTAAAGCAGGAAAGTGACAGTGTTTGCAGCTCCATCTTACATTTTTTCGGTGCGTTTGTACAGAAAGGCGAAAATGTTTCACCGCCGGGCCGCAAGAGTTGACGGCGGGCGAACACAAAAAAGCCACCCGCAGTCTCCTGCGGATGGCTCTGTCAGCACATCTTAACCCAGCAGCTCCAGCACACCGGCCTTGGGGCGGGCACCCACGGCCTGACGCACCAGCTTGCCCTGCTCGAACACCAGCAGGGTGGGGATGCTCATCACCCCGAACTG